>DAIPML010000079.1:0-12245 GCA_036768735.1 Clostridiales bacterium
CTTTTTAAGAAATTATTAATTAGTTTTCTTTTAAAATGATTATATCATGAATTTTTATGAAATTGCATACTATATATTTTGAGTTAGAAATTCAAAATACGCGAATTGATGCTTGTCTATTTGTTTTGCATAGCCAAAATTTTTTCCCATTCATAACATGTTTTGGAGATGCAGTCTTATCGGTATTTTTTTATTGCTTTTGGTCATAATAATGCCATGATCCTGTATTAATTGTTGAGTAATATTAACCTAAATTTGCAGGAATCAGGGGAAAGGTTTCGGCTAAATCAGCGCAGAAGCCTTGCACTCTATAGCAGAAGGAGTTGTCTTAATGAGAACACCTATTGACAGATTTGCGGTTCTACTAATGATAGTGGGAGCAATAAACTGGCTGACGGTCGGACTTTTTGGTTATGATTTTGTTGCCGGCATCTTCGGAGGTGTCGAAGCGTTAGGCAGTCGAATTGTCTACTCCCTGGTAGGTATAGCGGGAATTTATAGTATTAGTCTTCTCTTCCGGGAAGCACCGGTTAACGACTAATTACACCAATATACCCTATCATGATTGTGAAGTTGATTAACTCAGCTTCTGGTAAACAAAGGCGCATATTCATTCGAAATGCGCCTTTTACCATTTTTATTTGATGTTTAAAACGGTTTGTTGCAAGCGTAGCTTGCTTTATATTCAGAAAATTCATCGTATTTTAGTTTGAAAAAAGTGGGATCCCATTATATAAACAACTATAGCAATAAATTTATTTTTTGATGGTGGGAGCATGTCGGTATCATCTTAGGAGTGTACTCGAAAAGTTAAGATACCAAATCTGCTCCCGAATCTGTTGATTCAAGATTAATAACCATAGAAAGACTGTCTTTTAAATCAAATTCAATTGTTCTAACATGAAGCTCCAAATGCCTAAGGACATCGTTTATTTCTCTCTCGAGTCTTTTTTGCATTACTTCAATAACCAATGTTTCCATACATCTTGCCCCTGTCTGCTGATGAAGTTATATATAATTGTAAACTATTTCCCATAAAAACAAAAGAACAGCTATTGAAATAATTCCGAAAGCTGCCTTATGACACTTTCATTGCAGTGAGTAAAGTAATTTATAGAGTAGTGGTCTTCTGAATTATCTTTGATAAAAGTATCGGATGGTCATGTGGTTGATACATAACTTAATCTTTTATTATCATAAGCTCTATTCTTCTGTTTTTACGTCGCCCCTCTACCGTGTTATTATCGGCAATGGGTTTATATTCCCCGTTTCCTGTTGCAGTAAGACGAGATGGTTCCACATTTAGAGAATCGATTAAAAACATTACTACGTTTGTAGCCCTTTTTGTTGACAACTCCCAATTTGATGGAAATAATGGCGTGTTTATAGGAACAGTATCAGTGTGACCTTGAACAAGAATTTCATTATCCAACGGAACAAATGATTCGCCAAGAGTAATCAGTATATCTTTTCCTGCTTCCACAATCTCTGCACTTCCCGGAGCAAAAAGAATTTCTGCGTTTAGCCTTACAAGAAGAAATTCGTCTTCTTCAATAATTTCTATTTTGTCCGAAAGATTAAGAGCTTCTATACCCTTTCGTAAATTTGATTCGGCCTGCTGGATTTTTTCCATCATTATTTTTTCACGGTCATCAATTATGATATCATCTGCGCTGTCTATATAGCGCTTGTTATCTACCCTTTCATCTCCTGTATCGTCAGGGTTAACAAAATTGACTGTTAATATACTTTTGCCAATATTGTTTCTGTATGAGCTTCCGCTTCCTTTAAAACCACCTATACTGCTTGCACTAAGTGACTTCGCCAGTTCCTCATATTTTTGTGTATCAACTGTCGCCATTGAGAAAAGAAGAACAAAAAAGCAAAGCAGGTTTGTCATCAAATCACCATATGTAGTTAGCCATGATCCTGAATCATCGGAATCGCTTGACGGTCTTTTTTTTCTTGCCATTAAATCACCACCATACTCTTTTATCTAACCTATCGATTACTCGTTTCGGAAGATATACTTGAACAAATCACTACCATACTCTACTCTAAACCTATCATTCTCTGCTATTTTCGGGGGCGCTCGTTTCCTCCCCTGTAACAAGCTTTTCATAAGCCTTTCGTTGTTCCGGAGAAAGGAATGTTTTTAACCTATGTTCCATTATTCGTGGATTCTCACCAGATTGTATTGACAAAACACCCTCGATCATCATTTCCTTTAGGCGTATTTCTTCTTCACTGTTTTGCTGTAATTTTGTCGCTATAGGCATACATACCCAGTTTGACATTACGCTTCCATAAAATGTGGTTACAAGCGCAAGAGACATGGCAGGACCGATAGCTGAAGGATCATCCAACGCTTTTAGAAGATTTATCAAGCCTAGCATTGTACCAATCATTCCCCATGCAGGAAATTGGGCTGCTAAGGTTTTAAAAAAAGCAATTCCTTTTCCATGCCTAACACCCATATTATCCAGTTCAAGCTGCATTGAATCACGAATTATTTCCGGCTCTACACCATCGACTACCAGCTCAAGAGCTTTTTTTAAATAATCTTCTTTTATGTTTTCTTGGCTGGATTCTAAAGCCAGTAGGCCTTCTCTTCTTGCTTTCTGAGACATGTCCACAAGCATTTGAATAGTTTGAAAAGGAGAATAATCTATATTTTTGAAAATTAACGGCATTAATTTCCCTACTTTTTTCATATCCTCCATAGTAAAGCCGATTATAGTGGAAGCAATACCTCCTCCAACAGTTACAGCCAATGAACTTAAGCTCCAGAACGAGGAAATAGAACCTCCTCCATCCAACATACCCCAAAGTATAAAAACAGAACCAAATATGAGGCCCAACAAGGTTGCAAGATCCATAATCAAAACTCCTGTTCGCATCTATGCATTAAATCTTGATTTAACTACAGGAACTCATTCTGCTGAATAAACATACATATTCATACCAAGAACGCACGTATTTCATGTATAAAATACCGATGTAGCTTGAGTGGCTACAAATTAATGGAATATATTTTTAGCCAATGGCAAAAAATACGATAAAGTTTTTTTGCATGAAATACGATTATTTTCGAGTTAATGCAGCGAAAACAATCTCTATTGCATAAAATAAAATCTTCCTATATTAAAAAATTAAATTCGTATTACTCTTCTCTAAGGTTATATCGTAATATTTTTGATTTTACTTTATATAAGGTACAATTGGTTGGCATGAAATTTTAAACAGTTCAAAAAAAATCTATTGCATTTTTATGCACTGCGATGTATAATCATACAATACATCGCTATTGGAGGTGCCAAATGAAACATTTATTATGTCTTAACGACTGGACTTCAGATGAAATTATTGATGTACTGGATTTAGCTGACAAGCTTAAATATGAAAACAAGAACGGTATACGGCATGATCATCACTTAAAAAGCAAAACCCTAGGTATGATTTTTTCAAAGTCCTCAACACGCACCCGTGTTTCTTTTGAGGTTGGTATGCAGCAATTAGGTGGATATGCCCTTTTCTTAAGCTCTACGGATATTCAGCTTGGTCGTGGAGAAACTGTCCATGATACGGCAAAAACTCTTTCTCGCTATCTTGACGGAATAATGATTCGCACATTTAAGCAAAAAGATGTCACAGATCTAGCTGAATACGGAACTATACCCATAATAAACGGGTTGACCGATGAGTTACACCCATGCCAAATCCTTGCGGATTTAATGACTATTCGTGAAAAGCTTGGCTTTCTAAAAGGTCTTAAGCTTGCTTATGTAGGAGATGGAAACAATATTGCCCAATCTTTGCTTTTGGGCTGCACCAAAACAGGTATGAATATTTCTATTGCTTCTCCTGTTGATTATTCCTGTGATAGCAAATATGTGGATATGGCAAAGAAAATAGCAAATGAGACAGGAAGTATCATACAAATTACAACAGATGCCAAAGAAGCTGCTACAGGTGCTGATGTGGTTTATACCGATACCTGGATAAGCATGGGCATGGAAAAAGAAAAAGAGGAACGATTAAATATTTTCACTCCTTATCAAGTAAACAAAGAACTGTTTTCATTGGCAAATCCTAATGCTATATTTTTGCACTGTCTGCCTGCGTATAGAGGCTTTGAAGTTACCGAGGAAGTTATTGATGGTCAGCAATCGGTTGTGTTTGATGAAGCTGAAAATCGCTTGCATGCTCAAAAGGCCGTTATGGTTAAGCTGTTGGCTGGGTGACATAATCCCAGCACTTAAGAAGCGGAGACTTCTCGGTCTTTAAGTTAAAAACTCAACTTTCCACAGTGTTTTAAGGGCTTGACTGCACAGTAGGCTACCTACGGCAGTGTTATATCACACCTCAGCATGTTGGTACCAATTCCTCAAAACACTACTCGCAAGCTGTGGCGGGAAGTTTAGTTAAATATTTGGAGGATTATGTATGGACTATTCATTTATTATCAGGCGTGCTGTGTTATCGGACGCGCCTGATGTTTATAATATTATCCAAAAAGCGTTCAGTGAGTATGCTGAAGCTGCCGGGCTACAAAATATCGAAGCCCTTAACGAAACGATAGTTGACATTGAAAATGACATTGAAAATAAAGTTGTTTTTATTGCTATTATTGATTACAAAATTGTGGGCACTGTTCGTGTTGATATAACCGGGGATGAAGCCTATATCAGTCGGTTTGCAGTTAATTCTGAAAACCGCAATGCCGGTATTGGAAAATCATTAATGAGCCTTGTTGATAAATACCTTATTGCGAAAAACGTTAAGGTAGTTTCTCTTCATACAGCCTCACGCTATGGAGCCTTAATGCGTTTTTATTACGGCAGAGGTTTTTATGTTGAGTCTGTAAGTAATAAGCGAGGTTACCCTAGGGCAAGAATGGTTAAAGATTATGCCAAATAACCATATTGACCCGCTTTCATTCTTTTCATATGCCTAAATATCTTTTCCAACCATTTCTCTCAAATTTTATTAAAGCCTTTCTGTATTGGTCTCCAAAGGCAACCTTAGTCGGATGAGTTAACTCATTATTTATTTTATTAAAAATATCTTCTGCCTCACTTTTTGTAATTTCATCAAAATACACACATAAAGACAAAATGTTATTGTGTGTCAGGGTAATGAACTCGTCTAGCCACATAAATTCAGTATAATTATCTGATATTATTATTGGAATTCTCAATGCCTGAGCATATCCTGCACATTCACTTTCCCCTGGACCGATTACCTTTTTCTTTTCTTCAATAATACCTCTTGCAAGCATATTTACAGATATATCTTTCTTCCTATCTACTACCTTAAAAATGCTCCCATCTTTATGTATAGCTTGATTAATTACACCATAACACTTTCCCGCATTTTTCTTTATTTCAATATCATACACAAATTGTGGAATGATGATTTCTTCAAATATAAGTTCTAAAACATCCAATCTATTAACTCTAGCCAAATTAATTAAAATATCTGCATCAGAAATGGCTCCTATGTACCGCATTTCAATAATCCTCTTCTAAGGGATATTCATAACCGAAATGCTCTGGAGTCAGTCCGACAAATTCAAGGCTATTTTTCATGTTCTTATATGAAATATTCCCTCTTTCGTAATTACTTTTTACAAATTCTTTATATTCTGTAGGTACATATGTTTTTTTTGATGGAATTATCAATTCAATATTATAGCCTTCACGTTTGGTTAAAGATTGGAGTTGTTCCATATTATTTAGTAAACAGATATCTACAAGTTCCTCATATTTGTTAATAGAGCATACACCAAGTTGAATAAGCCTTTTCAACATAGCCTTATAACTTACTTTAAAATAATTGTGCATTCTAACGATATGCCTTGGTAAAATGCTGTCTTTATCTACATTAACAATTTTGTAAAATACTTCTTTTACATAGTCTTCAGGCATTAAAAATTCGGAAGCAAATACATCTGCTTTAACATCTTCTGCTTTATGCTTTTCGTCATCAAAAAGTATTTTTTCTTTTTTCAGGATGTCAGCATTATAAATAAGATGGTATAGTTCATGGGCACCAGTATAGCGTTCATGCCCTAAAGTAAAGTTACTGTTTAAATAGACAATGAACTGTTCCTCAAAGTAGGTGCTAAATCCTGATAATTCATCTATATTTATCGGTTTTCTTATTAGAAATGCAACCTCTGATAGAATGTCAAATATATCAGAAAGCCCTTTTCTAGCAAACTTTATTCTCGTTTCTGCTGCTAAATCTTTAATTTGTAGTCTGAAGGATTCTTCTGGGAAATTCAAATTATTCTTTGGCAATCTTAACACTCCTCCCATAGTGGCTTTCTCTTTTGCGATTCAAACTCACCAACATATATTTTCTTTTGATAAAGAAAAACCTTTATCATATCCTGAAGTTTTTCTACTTCCTCAATCGTTTTCGTTGAAAAATTTCTCTTCCTAAAAAGTGTAACCAAATCGTCATCTTCATCATATTCAAAAAGAGTATTAATATCTATATTCAAAACTTTGCATAAAGCATTTAACTCCATAGCAGATACACTCCTGTTATCGTTTTCAATTTTGCTTAATGTTTCTCTGCTGATATTAATATCTTTTTCAACAAGCCTTTCAACTACTTCTGCTTGGCTTAATCCATTTGCTTCTCTAACCGCCTTTATTCTTAACCCAATGGGAATACACTTTGTCATCTTTAAGACCTCCTTTGTAATATAATATTACATTAATATTTATTTAGTGTCAATATTATATGCAATTATGTAATGTTTTATTACTATATATTTAGTTATATCGGGTAGATTATTTTAACAATTTAAAACTTTTATTTATAAAATTTAACTTTGCGTATACCTCTTGTTTTTAGCAAGTAAATATCCGAGCAGAGCAGAACTCAATTATTCGAGCACCCCTGATCTGTAATTGTGATATTACGCTCAGCTGTTGTTTGGCCTATTTCCGCCTTGCCTTTATAACAAGGAATACATTTACATTTTCGCATTCGATTACAATCTAATTACAACTACGAAAAATCAGGAACAAATTTTATATAAGCAAGTCTATAAAATTAAATGAATGGGAAATCATAAATAATTGAGGAGATGATACCATGAGAAAAACACCATTATTTCTTACTCTGACACTAATCCTTTCATTACTTATTTGCCAGAACGCATTTGCAGAAAACGGGCTTAAAATAATGCTTGATGGGCAAAAAGTTGAACTAAGCACACCTTATACCTTTAAATCCGATAGAACAATGATTACAATAGATTCGGGATTGTTTGAAAAGCTTAAAGCTGAAGTGCGTTATGAAGAAGCTGACAGTAAGTTATGGATAGAAGGAGAATATTCAACCGTCGAACTAACATTAAATGAGGCTGTAGCATATGTTCACAGAAAATTCGATTTTACCGGTATACCACTCACCGTTGAGATGGATGTGGAGCCATTTACTCAAGACAACAAAGTTTATGTTCCACTGCGATTTGTTGCAGAAGGTTTAGATGCACTGGTAGACTGGGATGGTATTAATAAAGCAGTTCTGATTAAATCTGCAATCCAGGATATTATCACTGTTGAAACACCTGTGGAATATACCGAATTAGGTCTTCAAGATGCTTCTGAGGATTTGGCAAAATGGGTTAATGTAAACCGAATGAACCGCGGAACCTGGTTCAAAACTGTTGATGATAAAACCTATATACTTATCTGCGCAGGTGAAAAGCCTACAGGTGGGTATTCCATGCAATTAGACAGCCTTACTATGGTAGCACCCGGCAGCATTTATTATTCCGCACAGGTAATAAGCCCGGCACCTGATATGATGGTTACCCAAGTGCTGACATATCCATTCATGCTGATAGTCATAGAAAACGAAGACATCCTTTTAGTTGATGGTACAATCAGTGATGGAGCACAGTTTACTCCTAAGACAGGAGAGAATATTGAAGTTACGATTTCACCGGAAGATATTTTGGATATTACTTTATTCGATCTTATGGGTGAAAAGGTTAAAGTATACAAACAAGATGAGTTTGCAAACATTGCAGAAGCCTTTAACAATGCAAAGGTCGACGATTCATTCTATATTATGATGATTACCGGAAACAGAATGGTTGTCACTATGAAAGACAGCACCACCATTCAAATGACTAGTTACGGTTCAAAAACAAATATTGTGGCTGTAATGCTTGATCCAAATGGCGAAGCTACCAACTGGCATCTAATATGCCCTTATATCGCAAAAATTCTCTTGGAAACCGAATAGCTTTAGCTTGTAAATGTTTAAAAAGCCATTTGCTTGGGATTCCCCCCATGCAAGCATATTAAAAAGCTACTTTCTGTATATAAAAAACACCTGCAAAAAATGATGGATGTAAACCCCATTTCGCAGGTGCTTTTTTATTCTTAGCTTAAATCACTATTCCCTATCCCATTGAGATAGTAAATGTATATCTCATCAAACACCACTTAAGTGGGAGGTAATGAGGCTTGCAGCGCGTTCAAGTGGGTACACGCCTGCTGGCACACAAATCACGTAAGCGCTTATTTAATGTTGTAAATGAACGCTTCAATAACCTTAATTAATGTGTTGATGATTACTGCTTTACAGCATTTGTATTGCTTCGATTGCTTTCGCTGCAATGTTTTTAGCTGTTAGCCCATACAACTCGAAAAGCTCGTCTGGCTTGCCTGATTTTCCAAACTCATCCATCACTCCAACCATTTTTAAAGGAACAGGATACTCGCTGCAAACAACCTCTGCAACAGCACTTCCAAAGCCGCCCATAACATTATGTTCCTCAGCTGTTACTATACATCCGGTTTCTTTTGCAGCATTTATTATGATCTCTCTGTCAATAGGCTTTACGGTATGGATGTCAATGACTCTTGCATTCACACCTTCTTCTTCCAAAAGCTTTGCTGCTTCCAAAGCATACTGAACCATTAAGCCGTTAGCTATGATGCTGACATCCGAGCCGTCTTTCAGCATCTTTCCTTTACCTAATTCAAACTCCTCGTTTTCGTCATATAGAACTGGAACGTTTAAACGACCAAGCCTTAGATACACTGGTCCTTCATGTTCAATAGCTGCTTTTACTGCGAACGTTGTACTGACGGCATCAGAAGGGCCTATCACTGTCATGTTTGGTATCGCTCTCATAAGAGCAATATCTTCAATAGGCTGGTGGGATGCACCATCTTCACCTACAGAAATCCCTGCATGTGTTGCTCCGATTTTTACATTTAAATTCGGGTAGCATATTGAATTTCTTACCTGCTCAAAAGCTCTCCCTGAAGCAAAAATTGCAAATGAGCTTGCAAAAACAATCTTACCACAGGATGCTAAACCAGCCGCTATACTCATCATATTTCCTTCAGCTATTCCAACGTTAATATGACGCTCGGGATATTTTTTCTTAAATATATCTGTTTTTGTGGATTTAGACAAGTCAGCATCCAAAACCACTATTCTTTCATCTGAGCCATATGCCGCCAAAGCCTCACCATATGCCTGACGGGTTGCTATTTTATCTGCCATAAATATTCGCCCTCCATTATAAACTTTACAACATTATGATAGTTGAAAAACATACTGTCTAAAAAGAACTTCTCCCACTACCCTTTAGGGTGGTAAGTTAGTTGATTATTCAAGGGATGCAATATATTCATCCAATTCCACCAAAGCCCTATCACGTTCATCCGGTTTTGGAGCAACACCATGCCATCCTGCCTGGTTCTCCATAAATGAAACTCCCTTACCTTTGGTTGAATGAGCAACTACCATATTAGGTTTTCCTTTCTGTTTCTTTGCGTTTTCAATTGCATCCTCGATCTGTTGAAAATCATGAGCATCTATTGATTGTACATACCATCCGAATGCGACGAACTTGTCAGCTATGGGTTCAGGGTTCATAACCTCGGTTATTTTACCGTCTATTTGCAAACCGTTATAATCAACAAAGCATATCATATTATCAAGCTTATAGTGAGCTGCTGCCATTGATGCTTCCCATATCTGACCTTCTTCCAGCTCACCATCGCCCATTCCTACAAAGACACGGTAATTTTTTTTGTCTAATTTACCTGCCAAAGCTATGCCAACAGCTGCAGACATTCCCTGAGCCAATGAGCCTGTTGACATATCCACACCGGGTACAGTATTCATGTTAGGATGACCTTCTAAATAGCTGTCTGTTTTGCGTAAAGTGACAAGATCCTCTTTTGGGAAAAAGCCTTTCTCCGCGAGAGTTGAATATAACGCAGGCGCACAATGACCTTTTGACATAACAAACCGATCTCTGTCCGACATTTTGGGATCCTTAACATTGATATTCATTTCCTTAAAATATAAATAGGTCATTATATCCGTTATGGACAATGAACCTCCAGGGTGACCGCTCCCTGCAGCACTGGTTGACTTAATTATTCCTTTTCTTATGTTCGCGGCTGTTTTTTTTAACTGCAATATCTCCTTTTGTTCCATAAACACAGTCCTTTCTATTGTTAATAGCTACTACAAATTTATAACGAGGCTTAGATGTCCCCAAGCATATTTTCAACCATTCTGGTTGAAAATGCTTGGTGGCGGGTACATATTTCACACAACAGGCGGCGAGTTGAAAATATGCGAAGAAGTGGGGGCTTCAAGATGTATCAAAGCTTGCGCTATGCTTAACACTTTTGGTGTGCCCACTACGCCTCTATCCCTCGGTCTTGCTTTATCTATGTTAAATTATAACCGAATTAATCATGCCCGTCCAGTTGTTGTATATTTTCATAAGTAAATTTTAATATGCACTCCATTATTTTTGTTTTTAAGCTTCTATTACCATTCATTGTTAAAATGTTTATTCATTGGCAGCAGGCACCATATATCAATAGAGGGCTGGTCGCAGGTTTAAGCTCAGCTGGTTGTAGGCAGAACCTACTACTTGCCATGCAACCTATGCATTTTAAAATGTCTGTCTGTATGTCTGTATGTATGTATGTATGTATGTATGTATGTATGTATGTATGTATGTATGTATGTAAATCCAATTGGTTTCCGAAAAGATATTTCACACCTTATTATGTGGTGTAAAACCTTCTCCCAAAACCTCTCTTACATCAGTTAATAACACAAAAGCGTCAGGATCAATACCTTTTACTATATTCTTTACCGTATGAATTTCTTCTTTTTTAACAACGCATAATAGTATCATGTATTCGTTTGCGGTATACATTCCTTTACCATATAAACCTGTAACCCCTCTATCAACGTTCTCCATTAGCTCCTTTGCAATTGCTTCTGATTGTCTGGATATAATCATTAATGACTTTGAAAAGTTAATACCTTCAAGAAATCCATCCATTGTACGGGCAGATATTAAAAGTGCGACTACAGAATAAAGAACGAGTTGAAAGCTTTGGAATACAAATGCCGCCAACAAAACAACCAATCCATCCAGAATTAAAAGAAATTTCCCAATCGGAATCCAAGGAAAAGCCTTGTGCAACAAAGCCGCACCCATGTCCGTTCCCCCCGTGGTAGCATCCTCCTTAAAAACAAAACCAAGCCCTAAACCCATAGTAAAACCACCGGCTAATGAGTATAACAACAGATCATGAGATGACGTTCCTGACACAAAATGATATGTTAATTCTGTTATCCAAGGCGCTGTCAAGTCAACAACTACTGACAAAAGAGCAGCTCCAATTAAAGATTTAATAATGAAATGCTTCCCTCTGACCTTTAACCCTGCCAAAAACAACGGAACATTCATAACAAGCATGGAAATACCCACAGATACTTTTCCGCCGGACACATAATAAAGTACGGTAGCAATTCCGGAAACTCCACCAGGCGCTATTTTATAGGGAACCAAAAAGATATTCATCGACAAAGCTACAATTATAACTCCAAGGAGGAGTGAAAGCATTGATAGAATTCCCTTTAGTGAAAGTTTCATTTTACACCTTCTTAAATTTCTTAACTCAACTTTCCCATCTCAGCTTTCGGGTAATATTTTGAGATGCTAATACCGACATGCTGAGATGTGATATAATACCGCCATCGGTAGCCTGCAGAGCAGGCAAGCATCCATAATGCTATGGGAAAGATGTGTTATAAACTATTCATATCTTATTCATTCGTGTGACGAGGTTATTATATCATGATTTCGAAGAAATCCATGATATAGTTGCGCATATGCTCACGTTTTGCTAGCAAAACGTTACCTGTATAGCCAACCGCAG
>DAIPML010000080.1:0-12087 GCA_036768735.1 Clostridiales bacterium
GGTTGAAGCTCAATGCAAAGCCGGTGAAATTGGTTGTGTGCAATGTAAGCGGAAACTTGCAGCAAAGATGGAAGCATTCCACACACCTATTTATGAAAAAAGACAGGAAGTTTTAAAGCACGAGGATGATATTAAGGATGTTATTCGCGAAGGAAACGCAGTAGCACGCGTCATTGCTGAAAAGACTATGACTGATGTACGTGAAGCCATGAAAATAGACTGGATTTAAAATAATTTAGGAGATACTAATGAAAAGTGCTTTGCATGATGCCTGCACAATAAAATTAGAGAATTTCGAAGGACCTTTTGATCTTTTATTTTTCTTGATTGAGAAAAACAAGATTGATATATATGATATTCCCATTTTAGAGATCACGGATCAATACATGGATTATCTTTTTGCTATGCAGGAATTGGATCTTGAGATAGCCAGTGAGTTTTTAGTAATGGCAGCTACTCTTTTGCATATTAAATCCAGGCTTCTTTTACCATCACGACGGGATGAAGAAACAGAGGAAATTGATCCGCGTGAGCAACTTATTTTAAAACTTGTTGAATATAAAAAAGCTAAAGAGTTTGCAGCAGTTCTAAATGAGCGTCAAGGGGATTGGAGCCGCATTTTTTATAAACTGCCCGAAGCTCTTCCTGAAGCTGCATATGAGGTTGTGCTTGAAGTTTCACAGATTTTACTGATGGAATGTTACCAAAAAACTATGCAAAACTACAATGACCGCCAGGATGATGTTTCACGAAAAATGAACCGGATACTGCAGCACGAGAAGGTTTCTCTAAAGCTGAAGATAAAAGAATTGTTAGGCTGGTTGAAGCAGAATGTGAGACTATGCTTTTCAAAAATATACAATCTTAAGGAGATGTCACGGTTAGAGGTTGCCACAGGTTTTCTTGCGGCTTTGGAAATAGCTAAATCCGGTAAAGCCACTATTCGCCAGGAAAATCTTTTCGGAGAAATATATATGCAGGTTAAAAAAGAAAAGAAGCAAATGGAGGCCGGCTGATAATGAATGATTTGCGTGAAATTGAAAACATTCTGGAAGCCGTGTTGTTTGCTGCCGGAGACTCTGTTCCACTCGATAAGCTTTCTGAGATTATAAGCCAGGACAAAAAAACAACAGAGAGCATTCTGTCCAACATGGAAATGAAGTATAAGGGTTCACCGAGAGGTATTATGTTACGCCAATTGGATGCAAGCTATCAACTATGCACAAAGCCTCAGTATGAGGAATACATAATTCAGCTTGGAACAGCAAGAAAAAAACAGGGGCTATCCCAAGCCGCATATGAGACGCTTGCAATTATTGCGTATCACCAGCCTGTAACACGGGCACTGGTTGAGCAGATCCGTGGTGTTAACTCAGATAATGTTATTGTAAATCTGGTCGAAAAAAATCTTATTCAGGAGACAGGGCGACAGGATAGTCCGGGAAAACCAAAGCTTTATGGAACCACCGAGGAATTTCTCAGAGTTTTTGGATTCAGCTCCCTAAGAGATTTACCGCAGGTTGATATGAATGAGATACAAACCACTATTGAGGACATTCCAATTGATTAAAAGCTTACTAACTAAACTTCCCCACCTCAGCCTACGAGTAGTATTTTGAGCGCCGGTACCGACATGCAGATGTGAGATGTCACACCGCTACCGGCAGCCTGATGTGTAGGCAAGTTCCAAAACACTGTGAAAAAGTTGAGTTGCTAACTCAACTTACCCACCTTAGGTTACAATCAAGCTGTTTCATTTGGTTAAACTCGCCCTGGAGTAGAATTTGACCGATACGTGTTTTGTAGCTCAGAGGTCTAATAATCAGCTCTAAAGCAGAGTTCTCAAGAATATTTTAATATAATTGATATTTAATAGAATAATATGGATCAAACCGGATAAAATAGCGGTGAGGTGAAAAAAATGAACCTTTCCATTTTTTTGTATCTTTTTTATTTGCTTCTGATTATCATTTTTTTATTTTCTATATCCAGTGTAAGATTATTAATTACGTTGAATATAAAGGATAATATACTTGCATATGAGATTTCGTGTAGTCTATTGAGTTATATTAAAATATTTGAGATTAAAAGCGGAGTTAAAAAAAAAAGAACAGGACTTTGGAAGAAATATAGGAATGAAAAAAAATCTGAAGGCGGTAAACTTGGTCGAATATTAAAAAAGGCTTTAAAAGAGAGAAAAACGAGGATGATTCATGTTGAAAAGTTGCTGCTGGAAGGAACCTATTCTATTGGTGATGCGGCTGCTAATGCAATATTGTTCGGGGTTTTTATGGCATTGTGGCAAATTCTATTAATTTATCTAAACGAACACTTCAAATTGGATCATCAAAACTTTAAGCTAAAGCCTGATTTTCATAACGATCGAAATGATGTAAACCTTCGTGTGGTTTTAAGAACTACCGTGTATAAAATTATATGGCTATTATGCATTTTTTTTATTAGCACGCATATGAAAAACAAAAAAGAATTTAACAATACTGAATATTTTTACACCTAATCGCTAAGGATAATAGCGGATAAAAATTAATGGAGGTGTAAAATATGGGAGCGCATCCTATAGATGAATTAATGAAAACCGCAATGGAAAGCATTCGGGATATGGTAGATGTTAATACAATAGTAGGAGATGCTGTACAGACGGCGGACGATACTGTAATTATTCCGGTTTCAAGGGTTGCTTTCGGTTTTGCGGCAGGGGGTGGAGATTATCAGGGAAATAAAGAAAACAGATCCGGCTCCCAGGAAGATAGCTTTCCATTTGCAGGTGGAAGCGGTGCAGGAGTTACGATTCATCCCGTTGCATTTATGGTTGTCGGGAAAAACAGTACAATAAAGCTTTTACCGGTTGAACATAATACAACAGTAGATCGCATCATGGATTTTGTACCTGGTCTGTTGGATAAAATTACTCTACTGATTCAGAAAAAATCAATCGAAGATCATGGGCAGGAAAGAAAAGAGAAGGGTAGGGAGAAAGAAAAAGAATCGGAAACAAAGCAACAGGAACCCTTTTAGGGTTCCGTTGCTTTGTTTTTACATACATATCTGATTTTTAAATAAATCAGCTTTTGTGCCTAACCCATTGGATGCTTCATTCAAGGGGTTATTAAAGTTTTTTACTTATTGTTGTTTGTGTCATATTGAGGATACTGATTTCCGGTGTAGCTCTGGAAAACCTTCTTTACTATGTTACCACCGATTGTACCAGCTTCTCTTGAAGTAAGGTCACCATTATAGCCCTGCTTCAGGTTAATACCTAACTGGTTGGCAATCTCATATTTCATGTTGTCAAATTGAGTTTTGCTGTTTGTGTTGTTGTTTGCCATCTTTTTTTCACCTCCTCGCTACTTATTATGGCTGTAAAACCTATATATATGAGTAGTAAGTTATGGGGAAACTGGTGCATTTTCTTTTGGAAAATTCAGTTCCTTTTAATTTTAATTTTAAAACCAGGTCGATTTGCATAAACTCATTACACTAAATAAATGTGTATAATTATTTTGGAAAAACACGAAATCACGTTTAAAATATACATAACATGAAAGGGTACAAATTAATAAAGATTTTTTTGTTCAAATACTAAAAAAACATGGGGTGCAAGGGTTTTATACATGAAATGGTGTCGAAAACATTTGAAATGTGACATGATCCGATAAAATATCACTTATTTCAGCCTTTTCTTTATAGCTTTATTGTATTTTCAGTAATATTGTGTTAATATAAGCTCAGGTTATTTTATTCGTTTGCTGAATATGCCCAAATGGCTTAATATATATGTTGAATTTCTAATTCAAAATATAAACACGATTTGATGCACATGCCATTATTTTGGCATAGCCCTGAACAGGAACATGTGAAATTGCTAAGCAATTTCTTCCGTTATTTTAATACATAAGAAAAAAAGAATTATATTTCTTTATGAGGTGATGCGCATGCTAAATAAATTGCTTTTTCCAAAAAATAATCTGGAAAAATCGTTAGATGCATCTTGGCTTCGCAATAATGTCATATCTCAAAATATCGCAAATGTTGATACCCCCGGTTATAAAAGAAAGGAAGTTCAATTCGAGGAGTTTTTGAATTCCGAAATGAAGCATAGCCGGATTTCAAATGGCAAATCACGAATACAAGGATCAGGAGACATAAAAGTTATTGAAGAAAATAAAAACTATAGTTATCGTCTCGATGGGAACAATGTTGACATTGAAAGAGAAATGGCAAAGATGGCTGCGAATTCGCTTAAGTATAACACTCTTATACAGCGCATTAACGGTCAATTCAATAAGCTTCGAACGGTCATCCGAGGGAGGTAGATAGATTATGGGTTTTTTTAGTGCATTGGAAAGCAGCGCATCGGCATTAACTGCTCAAAGGCTCAGAATGGATACGATATCCGAGAATCTGGCAAATGTTAATACTACCCGCACAGAGGGTGGAACTCCATACCGCAGAAAAACAGTAATATTCCAGGAACAAAATAGCAATGCTCCCTTTTCATCTTATTTGTCTAAGGCAAGCAGCAGATATTTTGCCGGTGGTGGTGTTCGCGTGTCACAAATTGTAGAAGATCAAACTCCATTTAAAAGCATATATGATCCGGGACATCCTGATGCTGATGCAAATGGAATGGTACAAATGCCAAATGTTGATGCCGTTACCGAAATGGTCAATATGATTTCAGCAACAAGAGCATATGAGGCTAATGTAACAGCTATTAATGCTACAAAATCGATGGCTTCCAAAGCCCTTGATATTGGAAAATAATTATATAAATATGAGTTCACTACAGAAACTCATAATGCTTCTCGCAGCGCATTATACATAAAGCACACAATTGAGCACTAAAGCACTGCGTATAACTACATCATAATTCTTAAGATTGGAAAAGGAGAGTGCAGTTATGAGTGTATTAGGGCTGTCCTCGATAAGTCAGAGCTTTCCGGTTCAAAGCTCGATTATAGGGAAAAAGACAGAAGAAAAAACCGATTTTAAGGAAATGCTTATGGATGCCATTGCAGACGTGAGCAAATTAGAAAAAGAATCTGATGCTATTACAGAGGATTTTATAGCCGGCAAAACAGACAGCATACATTCGGTGCTTATTGCAGCTGAAAAAGCTTCAATTTCTCTGGAGATGGTTGTTGAGGTTCGAAACAAAGTATTGGATGCTTATAATGAAATAATGAGGATGCAGATTTAAAGGTGTAAATGTGAACTATATCGTACAGGTAATGACATAGTTATCAACATAGATTGCAATGGCTGTGGAAACAAACGGAGTATAGTTCACTAACGTAAGATAAAACCGGTCTGGGGGGATTGAAATGCCGGAAGGGTTAGAAAAGTTGTGGAGTCGATTAAAGGATTATTGGAACGAGCTGGAGAAAGGTCAAAAAACGCAATTATTTGTAGCTGCAGGTGTCCTTGCAGCCGTTGCTGTTGTTACTCTTTTTTTTAGTATGCGAGTAACATATGTACCGCTGCTTGAAAGAGGAAATGATTATGATATTGCAGCGATAATCGATTATCTTGACACAAACGCAATTAAATACAAAAAGGAAGACGGGCAAATACTTGTTGACAGCAAGAAAAAGCCTGACATAGAATTTGATCTTGCCAGTGAAGCGGGTCTTATCAGTCCAGACGTTATTTTTGATCAAAGCTGGTCAAAGCTGTCGCTTACAGTGACAGAAGAAGATAAAGCAAAGCTGTGGAGACAGTTTGAGCAAACCAACCTTGTTTATAAGCTAAGAAAATTCGAAAATGTACTGGATGCCTCCGTTCAATATACAAAGCCTGAAAAAACCTATTGGGCAACAAGGAACAACCAGGAAAGCCAGGGTTCGGCCTTTGTATCTCTTAAAACAAAGGGTGAGCTTACACCGGAGCAGGTTGAAGCAGCTGCAAGGGTTGTAGCTGCTTCTATCGGAATACCGAAAGACAACATTACTTTGGTTGATGAGTTTCTTAATCCATTGAACCTTATAAACACCGGTTCATCCATCGGAGTTGCAAGCACTCAGGAGGATTTAAGGCGTAATCGTGAACTGGAAATGGAGCAAAAGCTGTATAAACATTTTAGGATTGGTATAGTGCAAAATGCCAATTTTGATACTATGAGTGTTACTGTTAGCGCAAAGCTTGATTTTGACACTTTAAACACCAGAGAGCTCCAATATATGGCTCCTGACAGTGAGGGAGAGGGATATGTGAAAACACTGGAGACACTGGAGGAAAAGCTTGAGAATATGGGATCCGGTGCGGCACCTGGGCTTGACAGCAATCCCGGGACAGCTTCATACCAGATGGGAGCTGATGGCAATTCCAGCTATAAAAAAGAACAAAACCTTGAGGAACGGATATTTAACGAAAAAGAAATTGAAAGCCAAAAAGCACTCGGTGAATTGATAACTGATCAGTCAAAGGCTACAATTACCTTGTGGTACGGTCATTTGGTAGAGTCAGCTGACGCACTAACAACTGAATTTATTAACCAAATTAAGCAAGATGCAAGTAATGCAATGGGAATTCCAACGGGTAATATTTCTGTCAGCATTCAAAAACTTCTACCGGAAATTATACCGGAAGTTCAATTTGCTGATTCTTTAAATTCTTTTCTTGAGAATTATGGTTTATACGCTTTGATGCTACTTCTTTTATTAATAATGCTTATTCTAATGATTCCAAGAAGGAAAGAGGCGGAAGAAGAACTCGAACCTGAGCCGGAACCTGCATATGCAGGACCTCAGTTTGTTGTACCTGATAAACACCGCATTGGGCTTCCTGACTTGGAGCTTGCTGTTAATGATGAATTGAAAGATCAGATAGATAAATTTGCGGAGGCGAAGCCTGAAGCGGTCGCACAGCTTCTTAGAAACTGGCTTACCGATGAATGGGATTAGAGTATCCATGAAGCAAGGAATAATTTCACTGTATTGACTCGAAAATCATTAAAATAACGGAGGAAATTGCTCGGCAATTTCAACACACCATTTAAACGCCCCTTAACTGCGCCATTAGCTAAAAGAAGAATGAGTTTCTGCAGTGGAATCAAAGCATAAATTTAGAATACAGCCGGAGGTGAGAAATTTGGCAGTCGGAACCAGAGGAGATAATACAAGGGAATATACAGGAAGAGAGAAAGCCGCAATGCTTTTAATAACCTTGGGTCCCGAACGGTCTGCACAAATTTTCAGGCATCTTAAAGAGGATGAAATTGAGCAGTTAACATTAGAAATAGCAAATATAAGAAGTGTAACCCCCCAAGATAAAGACAGAATTCTCGAGGAATTTTATCAGATTTGCCTTGCGCAGGAATATATTGCGGAAGGCGGTATTGGTTATGCCAAGGATATTCTTGAAAAGGCCCTTGGAACGGAAAAGACCATGGAAATAATCAATAAGCTTACCATTTCGCTTCAGGTAAGACCCTTTGATTTTGTCAGAAAAGCAGATCCGTCTCAGGTACTAAACTTTATACAAAGTGAGCATCCCCAAACAATTGCCCTCATATTGGCGTATCTTAAGCCTCAGCAAGCTTCGGTGGTTTTATCAAGCTTACCACAGGACAAGCAGGCTGATGTTGCACGGCGTATCGCAACTATGGACAGGACATCACCTGAAATTATAAAGGAAGTTGAAAGAGTATTAGAGAAAAAGCTGTCTTCACTTGTTACGGAAGATTATACAGCAACAGGCGGTCTTCAGGCTATTGTTGATGTGTTAAATTCTGTTGACCGTGGCACTGAGAAATTTATTATGGAAACTCTTGAAATTGAAGATGCTGATCTTGCGGAAGAAATTCGGAAGAGGATGTTTGTGTTCGAAGACATTCTGCAGCTTGATAATCGTTCAATTCAGAGGTTCTTACGTGAGGTTGACAACAGTCAGCTTGCCATTGCACTTAAAGGGACAACAGAAGAGGTGCAGAGTCTTATATACAATAACATGTCAAAACGTTTATCTGAAATGATTAAGGAAGATATTGAGTTTATGGGACCGGTCAGGTTAAAGGATGTGGAAGAAGCCCAGCAGAAGATTGTAAATACCATACGAAAGCTTGAGGATGCAGGCGAAATTATTATTTCCAGAGGTGGAGGAGACGAAATAGTTGTATAACGCATACGGAAGTAATGTTTATAAAAAATATCAGGTAAATATGGGCAACCCCTATCAGATTAAGCCAAAAAAGGCAACGCAGCCAAACAAGGGGGTTGTTTCGCCAATAAATAATGCAAAGGAAGAAGCCGATGACATATTAGAAAATGCACGGCTTGAGGCGGAGAAGATTCTTCAAGAGGCTAACGTGGAGGCGAATGCAATATTAGAAGCTGCCCAAGAGGAAGTAGCTGCTTTTATGCAGGATGCCATGCAACAAGCAAAAGAAGAAGGCTATAAAAACGGTGAAGAAATGGCAAGAAAGCATTATCAGAATCTGCTTGAAGAAACCGAAGCTCTAAAGCATCAGGCAAAGGAAACGTTAGAAGGCACTGTCTCAAGTATGGAAGAAGAAATGGTGGACACTGTTTTAGAAATTGGCAAAAAGATAATTGGCATTGAGCTTTCACAAAACAGGGAAGTTATTATTGGTCTTATACGGACCGCGCTTTTAGGTAGCTCGCTATCCGGTGAGACCGTTGTTCATGTATGCCCCGATGATTATGACTATGTTGAAGAAAATAAGGATAAGCTGCTTTCAGCAGGCAAGAACAACCGGAATATAGAAATATACAAGGATTATAGTATGGAAAAAGGTGAGTGCCTTATTGAGACGGAATACGGCTCAGTGGAAAGCAGCATTGAAGCACAATATAACGGAATTGAGCGCTCTTTCAAGGAGCTTATGGGAAGCGATAACGATATATCATAGTGCTGAAAAGCTGCAAGAAGTGTGAGTCAGAAGTCAGAAGTCGGGATTCAAAAATCAGAAATCAGAAGTCAAAAATCATGAGTTAGAAGTCAGTAGCAAGCTAACCGCCGAAAAGGAATGGATCATTTTTGGAGATATTATATGGCGATTTGTGTTAATTTAAAAAAATATAAAGATTTGCTCAGAGACAGACAATTTTTACGTTTTAAAGGTCAGGTAACTAAGGTTGTCGGACTCACTATTGAATCAAATGGCCCCGAGACAAGAATCGGGGAATTGTGCCGGATTATTAATCATAGATCCGGCATGGAAGTTCTGGCGGAGGTAGTAGGATTCCAAAATAAAAGCGTTTTGCTGATGCCCCTCGGAGAAATGGCGGGAATAGGGCCTGGAAATGATGTAGTTGCAACCGGCATGGAATTATCTACGGGGGTGGGAGAGAAATTATTAGGTCGTGTTTTAGATGGGCTTGGAAACCCTATTGACGATAAAGGCAGATTGGAGATTTCGGGATATTATCCTGTTAACAATGATCCTCCGCACCCTTTGAAGCGTCCCAGGATTAATGAGATATTGCCACTGGGTGTTAAGTGCGTTGACGGGCTTATGACTGTTGGTAAGGGTCAAAGAATGGGCATATTTGCAGGCAGTGGCGTCGGAAAAAGCACCATTATAGGAATGATAGCTAGAAATACAAGAGCGGATATTAACGTAATTGCTTTAATCGGTGAACGAGGAAGAGAAGTAAGGGACTTTTTGGAAAGAGATCTGACCGATGAAGGACTTCGTAGGTCGGTTGTAATTGTTGCCACTTCAGATCAACCTGCACTAATAAGAAAAAAAGGTGCCCTTGTTGCCACCGCAATAGCTGAATATTTCAGGGATCAGGGAAAAGATGTCCTTTTTTTAATGGACTCATTAACACGTTTCTCAATGGCTCAGAGAGAAATTGGTCTAGCAATTGGAGAGCCCCCGGTTTCCAGAGGATATACACCATCTGTTTTCTCTGTTATGCCAAAGCTTCTTGAAAGGTCGGGAACCTCATCAAAGGGCTCAATTACAGGTCTCTACACAGTGCTTGTTGATGGTGACGATATGAATGAACCAATAACAGATACGGCAAGAAGTATTCTGGACGGGCATATAGTATTGTCAAGGCAAATGGCTCACAAAAACCACTACCCTGCTGTAGACGTTCTTGAAAGCATAAGCCGTGTAATGTCTGATATCGCAAGTGATTCTCATAAAAAAGCTGCCGGAGAAATCAGAAAAAACCTTGCAGTGTACAGAGAAGCGGAGGATCTTATTAACGTAGGCGCTTATGTTAAGGGGAGCAATCCCGATATTGACAAAGCTATTTTAGTTATTAGTGCAATTAATTCATTTTTAATGCAGGAAACAAACGAAAAGCATAACTTTGAAGAGATGCTTAAACAAATGGAAGGCATCTGCTCATAAGCGCATATCACACCGCCATTGGTACCTGCTGTGTAGGCAAGAGTCAAAAACACGCATACAGTGCACCTTGAGTGAAGTATTCATATTAAGGACTCAACTTTTCCGCCTCATCTTGCGAGTAGTGTTTTGAGGTGCTGGTACCGACATGCTGAGGTGCAATATCACACCGCTGTCGGTAGCCTGTTGTGCAGGCAAGCACCAAAAATACTGTAGGAAAGTTGAGTTAAGGAGCTCATAACTGTCGATAAAAGGTGATTATGGCAAAATTCAAGTTCAAATTACAGACATTTTTAAATGTTAAAGAACAAATAGAAAAGAGCGTTAAAATAGAGCTTGGTATTGCTGTTCAAAAATTTGAGAGGCAAAAAGTTATTCTTAAAGAAATCCAGCTCGAAATTGAGAACCAGGAGAAGGATTACAGGGAAGAAGCCATATCCGGGGTAACGTTATCCAGCCTCAGAAACCGCATTGAGTATATTCATGTTATGAGAGAAAACGAGATATCACAAAAGCAGAGGGTTAATGAAGAAAAGAGAAATGTCGATAAAATAAGAGAAAGACTTATCGAAATTATGAAAGAAAAAAAAGTATTGGAAAAGTTAAAGGAAAAAGAGCTTGCCCTGTTTAAGAAAGAGCAGGAAAAAGCCGCACAGCTTTTGGTTGATGAGCTGGTAACATACAACGAGGCTAAAAAATCTACAGGGGATGGAATATGAGTTCATAGGAGTTAAAAACGCATGGCACCAAAAAAGAAAACAAAGGCTAAAGCCCCAACACCGCAAGGAAGCGATAAAAAGGGTGAATCAAACGGATTGATACACGGACTGCTTACTGTCTTACTCTCATTGCTTGTTGTACTTGTGGTATTTGGAGGGGCTTTTTATTATGTTTTGAAAAACAATATATATGGTATGGGAGAAAGCTTCAGACCAAGTCTTGAAAGGATACCGGTAATAAAGCTTGCCCTGCCGGAGCTGCCGGAAACTGAGGATCCGGATGATCCCAGACATCTGACGCAAAAAGAGCTGCTTGAAAGATATAATGCATACAGAAATGAAAAGGCGTCTTTAGCTTCCCAATTGGAGAATATGAGTAAGCAAATTCAAGCACTTGAAGAGGAAAAAAGTAAGTGGGATGCTATAAAAAGCGCGAACGAGGCTGAGAAACTTCGCATTGATCTGATGCTCAAGCAAATTGATGAGCAAACAGCTCAGCTTGAAGATGATAAAAAGGAGTTGTCCAGAATTGCGGCCCTTAATGATCCGAAAGGGTTTATTGAGTATTTTGAGAAAACCGACAAAGAGACTGCAGAAAAACTATACCAGGAGCTAATCAGTGACGAGGTTGTCGATCAAAAGCTTAAAGCACAGTCAAAGACTTTCGAGGAAATGGAACCTCAGAATGCAGCGAATATTTTAACTGAAATGTCAAGTAGCGACAGAGAGCTTTTGATAGATATTGTAAGGGTTATGAAAGCGGATGTTGCAGCTGAGATAATTGAGAATATGGAGCCTGGATTCGCTGCAAAACTCATACAGGATGTTGCAGATAAAGAATTAGGCAGATAAACTTATCTAACTCAACTTTCCTACCTCAGCTTGCGAGTAGTATTTTGAGGCGCTGGTACCGACATGCTGAGGTGTGATGTCACACCGCCGTTGGTAGCCTACTGTGCAGGCAAGCGCCCCATACAGGTGCGTACCCACTGGAACGCACCCCATACAGGTGCGTACCCACTG
>DAIPML010000398.1:0-1558 GCA_036768735.1 Clostridiales bacterium
TGCTAAGTTCCTCCTGAGTCATGATGCTCCAGTTTTTATCGCTGTTCCACAGGCTTACATAAATTTCGCCGTCTGAAACCTTGATGGGCCTCTGTTCAAAACTTTCGCCAAACCCATCGGAAGCCTGACCTGTGACATATTCTTTTAGCTGCGCTATTTCTACATTGCTCAAATCACCCTGTACACGGCATTCCGCCACACCCATCAATCTATCGCCAATCTGCTCTACTGTAAAAAAGAGAGACTGCACCTTTTCATTTACACTGTCGTTCTCATGGTAATATTTCATTAAACCGCGCTCGGTTTCTTCCGGCATACGTTCCTTCAAAATAGCGGCGAGAATTTGATCCTGATAGGTAAGGGCGGTATCTTCATCAAGCTCAGAAGGATATTCGTCCCAGCTACCCCATTCATCCTGTTCATATTGCGTGACAGTGAGAGGCATATATAATTTTAGCGTTTGAAGTGGCGGTGCAATTTTAGAAAATGAATCTTCCCCTGGAATGAGTGCGAGAGAGCGCCCGTTGTCCCATTTCATATGGATCTGTCCCGTATCATCTACAAAATCAACCGTTCCCTCAGTTCCGGAAGGGATGGGGGCATAAGGATCATCCATTTGTGTAAGACGGATGCGAGTGCCTGGAGAGTATTGATCACGGATAAATTTTAACCAATTTGGGTTATTACGCATTTTTATATTCCTCCTGTTCATTTGTAATTAGTGGATTCTTTCTTTGACAGATTCTTTGCATATCGGTTTTTAAGCAATCACCTTCTGAGCTATAGCAAATAAAGCAGTGGGATGGATAGGAGCAGTTGCCGCAGCTTTTGAACGGACCGCGAGGGCGCTCGTCAGGCAGAATTTTGCCGACCGTCAAAAGTGAGTCTGAGTCATAGCAGGCTGGTTTTCTATTTTTTTTGTAGTGCACTAACATGGACTTCTCCTTTCTGAGAAAATAAAAAAAGCCGGAGAATTGAACGCATTTCTGCATTCCGTTCTCCGGCTTCCAGCTTAGTTTTAAGATTAGTTTATAAAATGGAATATAAAATATTGTCGCACAAAACATTCTTTAAAAGAACTGTTTGCGTAAAAGAATGTTTTGTAAATTACATCTATATTGATATTAAAGTCAATTTCATAATATATGCAATGCATTATCGCCCCTCAATATAATGCCTTATCAAATCCTTATGTTTCTCAGATTTCTGCTGAATCTTATTGTGGCCGTTGCCTGCAAGATATTTTATTAAGCAATCCTTTGGTATCAGATATCTGTTATAGTATCGAATGCCTATTATTCTCCCTTGTATTACCCAGTCGGAGAGGGTGCTTTGGGTATAACCGATTAGCTTTATAACATCGTTTGTGGTTAGTACATCCGGAAAATTGTGCCATTCTTTCTTGAGCATTTTCGTAAATTTTTTTTGGTCGATTGGCTCCTGCATTTGCGCTATCGATCTGTACTTTGTTCTGGTGGAGAAAATTCCCGGAGGTGTTTGCAGAGATTCGGGGTGCTTTTCTAACTTTGTGAGATAAATAATTACATCGTCTATCCGG
>DAIPML010000081.1:0-11932 GCA_036768735.1 Clostridiales bacterium
CTTATAGCAACCACGGTATGGTTTTCAGCTTCTTTCGAAAGCTGATAAAATTTTGGTGCCTTAAGTTTCATCAGAAAGTCGCCAAACAAGTGCATAAGTGAGCATTTTAGTGAACTCGTTCAGCTGAAGCTGAACATCATGCGTTTTTACGAAGTAAAATACGCATTGGGCTTCGGTGGGGGTCTCGGGAATTTGATAAATTTCTTTGTAAGCATGAAAGGGATAATACTATGATACGAAAACTACTACCTTACTTGGGAAAATACAAAATATATGCAATTCTTGCTCCTCTGATAATTATCTGTGAAGTTGCACTTGAAGTCAGCATACCAAAAATCATGGCAAATATAGTTGATATAGGGATTGCAAACAAAGACACAGGTTATATAGTCAAAATGGGAGCCTTGATGATTTTAATGGCTCTCATATCCCTGTTTTTTGGGGCTTTAGCTGCACGTTTCTCTTCTGTTGCAGGTACGGGGTTTGCAAAAGGCTTAAGAAAATCTTTGTTTCATAAAATACAGGATTTTTCGTTTGAAAATATGGATAAATTCAATACTGCATCTCTGGTAACGAGACTAACAACAGATGTCACCAATACACAAATGACTCTGATGATGATGCTTCGGATGATGGTGCGCGCTCCGATAATGCTTATTTTAGCAATCCTAATGGCGGTTTCACTTAACGCAAAGCTTGCGCTTATTTTTCTTTTTGCCGTCCCTATTCTTGGAGCTGTTTTGATTATTGTCGTTAAGAAGGCATTTCCACGTTTTCAAATACTGCTTAAAAAATATGACAAATTAAATCTAATTGTTCAGGAATGCCTTATTGGAATACGCATCGTTAAGGCATTTGTCCGTGGCAAATACGAAATTGAAAAATTCCGGGATATTGCGGATCAGTTGCGTGAGACACAAGCTAAAGCAGAACGCGTTGTCATTTGGACTATGCCGATTATGCAAATGGTAATGTATGCGTGTATGCTTGCTGTCGCATGGTTCGGAGGAAACCTTATTATATCCGGGAATATGCTGACAGGTGAATTGATGGGATTCATAAGCTATGTGACGCAAATTCTTATGTCACTTATGATGATATCAATGATTTTTGTTATGTATGTTATCTCAAAGGCTTCTATAACGAGGATTATTGAAGTTTTGGATGAGAAACCAAGTATTAACAGTGAAGAACACAATAATGAACTTCATGTAACCAACGGCTCAATTTCATTCAATGATGTTTCCTTCAGTTATGGTGGTAGTGATGGAAACCTTGTTCTCGAAAATATCAACCTTGAAATAGGTTCAGGCGAAATGGTTGGTGTTATAGGTGGAACAGGTTCAGGAAAAACTACACTGGCTCAGCTCATTCCAAGGCTTTATGATGTTAACGAAGGAAATGTAACTGTAAGCGGATATGATGTTCGCGAATACGACCTAACGCGTTTAAGGGATTCTGTTGCTATGGTTCTTCAAAAAAATGTTTTATTTTCAGGAACTATTAAGGAAAACCTTAAATGGGGCGATAAAAACGCTTCCGACGAAGAAATAATATCAGCCTGCCGGGCAGCTCAGGCCCACGATTTTATTTCCTCCTTTTCCGACGGGTACAATACTAATCTTGGTCAGGGTGGAGTTAACTTATCAGGCGGTCAAAAGCAGCGTTTATGCATTGCAAGGGCACTACTCAAAAAGCCAAAGATTATTATTTTGGATGACAGCACCAGTGCCGTCGACACCGCTACAGACAGCAAAATAAGAGAAGCTTTGAAACGTGACCTTAAAGGTACTACCACCATAATTATTGCTCAAAGGATTACATCTGTTATGGATGCCGATAAGATAGTTGTTATGGACGATGGAAAGATTAACGCTGTAGGAAATCACAACGAGCTACTTACATCGAATAAAATTTACAGAGAAGTTTACGAATCCCAACAGAAAGGGGTTGTTGAATATGCGGGGGCATAGAGGCATGCGTCATGGAGCAAGACCGAAAAACACCAAGAAAACCCTTAGAAGAATACTTTCATATATAAATGAATACAGAATACACCTTATATTCGTGTTATTCTTTGTTCTGATAAGCTCCGGAGCTTCCATAGTGGGAACATTCTTTTTAAAGCCACTTATCAATAATTACATTCTTCCGTTTGTTGGACAGCAAAATCCCGATTTTTCCGGTTTCTTATTGACGATTGGCATAATGGCTCTTATATATGCTGTCGGGGCTTTATCAACATATGTCTATAACCGCATTATGCTCACAATATCCACCAGTACTTTATATAAAATACGTACTGAAATGTATGAGCACATGCAAAGCCTTCCGATAAAATATTTCGACACACACACTCATGGCGAACTGATGAGCCGCTATACCAATGATACAGATGCTTTGCGTAATATGCTTTCCCAAAGCTTTGTAAACCTTATTTCTTCCGCTGCTACTGTCATAGGTGTTTTTATAGCAATGTGTATTCTAAGCCCTATCCTTACTATTGTTGTTGTTTTGATGCTCTTTGTTATGATATTTATTATCGGTAAGCTGGGCGCAAAGAGTGGAAAGTACTTTAAAGAACAGCAAACGGCTGTTGGAAAAGTTAATGGATATATTGAAGAAATGATAGAAGGCCAAAAAGTCATCAAGGTTTTTTGTCATGAGGATAATGTTAAAAACGATTTTAGGGGACTGAATGAGGAATTGTTTGAAGCTTCAAAGGGCGCCAATACCTTTGCCAGTATGCTTAGACCTATTATGGGTAATCTTTCATATATCCATTATTCCATAACAGCAATTGTCGGAGCTGCACTATCCATCACCACAGGCTTTGATCTCGGCTCACTTGCCGTTTTTCTGCAATATACAAGATCCTTTTCCCAGCCTATAACAATGATGTCTGAGCAGTTTAACGCAATACTAATGGCTTTAGCAGGAGCAGAACGCATTTTTAACCTGCTTGATGAAAAACCGGAGATTGACGAAGGCACTGTTACACTTGTTAAGTTTACTAAAAATGAAGACGGCAGCGTAAGTGAAACCGATAAACATTCAGGGAGTTGGGGCTGGAAGGTTCCCGAGGAGGATGGACGTTTCTCTTATATACCCGTAAGAGGCGATATAAGGCTTTTCAATGTGGTTTTTGGCTATGAGGAAGATAAAATTGTGCTTAATGATATAACTCTTTATGCGAAACCAGGACAGAAAATAGCTTTTGTCGGTTCCACTGGTGCAGGAAAAACCACGATTACAAATCTTATCAATCGTTTTTACGAGCTGCCTGACGGCGCAATATTATTTGACGGAATTCCGATAAATAAGATCAAAAAAGCAGATTTACGGCGTTCTCTATCAATGGTTTTGCAGGACACTCATCTATTTACAGGTACAGTTATGGAAAATATCAGATATGGCAGGCTTGACGCTACAGATGAAGAGGTTATTGAGGCCGCAAAATTGGCAAATGCCGATCCATTCATCCGCCACCTTCCACAAGGATATGAAACTGAATTAACCTCAGACGGTGCAAACCTGAGCCAGGGTCAAAGGCAGCTATTGGCTATTGCCCGTGCAGCCGTCGCTAACCCGCCGGTTCTCATTCTTGACGAGGCAACCAGCTCCATAGATACTCGAACCGAAGCTTTAATCGAGAAAGGCATGGACAAACTAATGGAGGGAAGAACGGTCTTTGTTATAGCTCACAGGCTCTCGACTGTCCGCAATTCTAACGCAATAATGGTTCTTGAGAACGGAACAATAATTGAACGCGGCGATCATGATGATCTGATTAAGCAGGGCGGAAAATACTATCAGCTTTATACCGGTATGTTTGAGTTGACGTGAGAAAGTGGTCTTTTCCACTCTTTACGCTCACAAGAGTTTCGCACATTTTTTTAAATTCATTAAAGACTATTCTCTGTGGGTTTTATAACACTATCACACCCTGCTATAATGGAAATAATCAGCAAAAGAAAAAGAAACACAAAGGCGACAGCAATGCCACTTCTTTGTTTTTGTGAACATGCAAACACACTGGTTAAGGAGTATGAAATATTACCTCATCGCCAGTTCTGGCATCATTTGTATTATTTCCCCGTCAAGAGCTTTGCCGTTTGCTTTTTTATTACGCTTTACACCATCCGAACCCCATGTTCCCCACTGTTTGAAGAAAAAAGCTGCTTTCTGTTCCTTAGCTTGGCTCATTATTGAACGTACCCATTCAGGTTTCATAGGGCGTGCTTGTACTCCGCTCTCCCCACCGACAATTACCCAATCAATACCTGATAAATCAAGTTTTCCTAAATCTTCAATTAGCGGTTCACATGACAAAAAACGAATTGAAGCAGGTAATTCTCTAAGAGAGTCTATACGGAATTTTGTCTCAACTGCCTCAACTGTCACTCCAAGCCATACATTTTCTGGAATAGTAGATCGAGAAAAATACTCTACCATCCGAGTAGCTCGTTTAGTGAGAATTTGATACCGGTGATGCTTTGATTGGCGAATCGTGTTCATAACCCTGTTTATAAAATCAAATGATACAGACTCATGAAAAAGGTCAGCCATAGAGCAAACAAAAATAGTGTGAGATTGCTTCCATTTAAGCGGTTCACCAAGAGCATCCTCGTGCATAGTAGGGATAAACTCATTCGCATACTTAGCTACACCCATTGCCTTAAGTCTACGCGCCATGGTTTCGGCATAGCAATGAGCGCAACCCGCTGACAGCTTAGTGCAACCTGTTACCGGATTCCATGTCCTATCTGTCCATTCAATTTTTGTTGTTCTCATTATCTAACCTCCAAATGTTATTCGCATATCATCAGAAAAAGTACCCTTTCGAGGAGAAAAACCCGTTTTTGCATTAACAGCAGTAATTTTCCCATCTTCAAGTAGAGCTTTAAAAACTTCTTTATAGTTCCTTCGAATATAAGGCTTATCTACACTATGCTCTTCATAAAGCTGTTTGAAATCAATAGTATTCCCCGCATACTGATGTAACAACATATCCTGCAAATCATCAAGTGGTCGGGAGAGCATATCAAATATTGAACCTTGTTTGAAGTGGGTTTCGCGTGGATTGTACTCAAAAGACGCGACCCCTCCGATATTTTCTGAACTTTCCTTATACATTATTTCTTTCATAATATCATATCCACGGAAGCTTTTGCTAAGAAATATCAAATGATGACTTGTTCGTGTTCCCTTGTCGTTTTTGAACCTAAATGGAAGAACATATTGACTACCGTTATTCCGTAATGCATCACATAATGCTTGAACTACCACCATCTCACGTTCTTCTGAGGATTTATTTCTGCACTCCTGACGAACAACACCCAATTGTTTATCTCCGAACAATGACGCCATATGATGTTTTATTGCATCATTATTAACCCCCATATTGACACGATTATAATTAAAGAAAAAAACGCAGTCACAGCCCCAGTCTTTAATAATGGACGAAATAAGATTCAGAGAAAGACCTTTATATCCCCATGGGTCAACAAAAAAGAAGGTAGGTACGATACATGTATCATCAAACATCTTTGCGATTTCATCACCAACTTCTTCACTATAAAAAGCTGGTGCGTATTTAAGCTTTTCAATGCCATCAAGTTGGCTAATTGTTGTTTTCAGGTTCTCAATGTTTGCTGTATCCTTGTCATTGAACAGTGTAACCATCCGACTGGCTAAGTCAGGATTTGCAAGAATTGTCTCCAATACCAGTAGCGGTGTAGATTTACTTTGATCGTCATATCTACCTGGACCTGCAAACAGATCAATGTAAGCCATCTTTTGGGTATGTTTTGTGTATCTCTTCTGTGTAGCAAGAATAACATTCGCCCATGCAGAGAAGTATTTTGAAACAATCTGCGCTTTTATAAGAGATTGCTCGCGCTGTTCTTGGAAAAAACTCCATTCACACACTTTACTCCTTTCTCGAATTATTAAAAAACCACCGGTGACAGAATGTACACTCATATTTGGTATGTTTAGATAATACATAAGAAGCCTTATTACTGCATTTTGGTCACTAAAATCAGCAGACAGAGTATCTTAATATGGCGTTATCAGCAAGCGTCCTTACTGTTAAGCTTGTTTTTAACTCCATTAAACTTAATGCTTCCTGTTTAGTCATTATCAACCTCACATACAAATGTTTGTACTAAAATTATACCAAACGTGCGTTCGGATTGCAAGATGTTATTTGTTAAAAACCATATTTATTTTTACTTAATCCGCCCCAGCTCGCTAAATGGGAATAGTCTGAATATAACCTTGCCCTCTATCCTGTCAGCGCTTATGGGGCCGAAGGTTCTGCTGTCTCTGCTTGCTCCGGGAAGTCGATTGTCTCCCAATATATAAATGCAGTTCTCCGGCACTGTGATGTCATCATACATGCCTTCAGTGGCCTGTGTGCCTGTCCCATTTTTATAGACTTCTGTTAACTCGATGCTGTCTACAAATACCTTACCGTCTCTTATTGTGACGTTTTGGCCTTCTTTTGCAATAATACGCTTAACTGCATATGTTTTACCGTCACCCAACAAATCCGGGATTTTAACTACAACAATATCGCCCTGCTTTATCGTTCCAAAGCGTTTTGTGAGCTTTTCAATAACAAGAACACTGTTAGACTTTAATGTTGGAAGCATTGAATTTCCTTGGACAACAGTAAACTGACCAACAAAGTTTATTATTAAAAAAGTAAATGCAACAGCTAGCGCTATATGTAATAACCAGTCAAGCAGTTCTTTTACAAACTTCTCACTCTTCATAGATTTTCTCCAATACCATTCTTGTATTCTTCAAAAAGCATTGCAATCTTTTATGTCAGTTTGCAATGCTTTTTTAGTTCTTATTCTCTGGTATCTATATGCAGTTCTTTTAACTGCTTTTCATCGACAACATCCGGTGCTCCCGTCATCAGACAAGATGAATTCTGCACCTTCGGGAAAGCAATTACATCTCTTATTGAGTCTGTTTTTGCCATTAGCATAACAAGCCTGTCAAGACCGTATGCAACGCCACCGTGGGGAGGTGTTCCATATTTAAACGCCTCAAGGAGAAAACCAAATCTTGACTGCGCTTCTTCCTCAGTGAAGCCCATAAGCTTGAAAATTTTTCTCTGCATTTCCTGATCATGAATACGAATGCTGCCTCCGCCCAACTCAACACCGTTTAAAACAATATCATATGCTTTTGCACGAACCATACCGGGCTCTGTATCTAAAAGCTCTATATCCTCGTCCATTGGTGAAGTAAAAGCGTGATGCTTTGCTACCCAGCGTTTTTCCTCTTCATCGTATTCGAACATCGGAAATTCAGTAACCCAAAGGAAATTTAGCTTGTCATCATCAATCAAATTAATTCTGCGAGCTACTTCAAGTCGCAGATGACCTAAAGCATCATAAACAACCTCATTTTTACCGGCAATAAAGCATAATAGATCTCCCGCTTCGGCTTCGGTTCTCTCAAGAATATCTTGAATTTCTTGTTCACTCATAAATTTCGTTATGGAGGATTTTAACCCGTTTTCCTCTACCGCTATCCAAGCCATTCCCTTTGCTTTATATGTTTTGACATACTCACCAAGAGCGTCAATTTCCTTTCTGGAAAACTTAACGCCACAACCCTTGGCATTAATAGCTCTAACAGTGCCGCCTTTCGCTATGGTTTCAGCAAACACTTTAAATCCTGAATTTTCAACTATATCAGAAACATTCACAAGCTCCAGACCAAAACGTGTGTCCGGCTTATCAGAACCATACCTTTCCATTGCCTCGTAATATGTTAATTGAGGAAAAGGAGTGGGAACATCCACACCTAGAGCATCATGAAAGACACGCTTAATAAAACCTTCGTTAATACTTATAACATCGCTTACCTCAACAAAGGACATTTCGATATCAATCTGGGTAAATTCAGGTTGTCTGTCTGCACGCAAATCCTCATCTCTGAAGCACTTTGCTATTTGGAAATACCTATCAAAGCCAGAAACCATTAATATCTGCTTAAGAAGCTGCGGTGACTGAGGCAGTGCAAAGAATTTGCCGGGATGGACACGGCTCGGAACAAGGTAATCCCTCGCGCCTTCAGGAGTGCTTTTTATTAGAACAGGTGTCTCAAGCTCTAAAAAGCCGTTTTCATCAAAATAATCATGGGTTATCTTTGAAACCTTATGCCTGAGCATCAGGTTCTTTTGCATTTTGGGTCTGCGTAAATCAAGATATCTGTACTTTAACCTTGTTGCTTCATTAGCTTCAACATCTTCTTCTATTAAAATCGGGGGTGTGGCTGCTGCACTAAGTATTCGAAGTTCATCGGCATAAACCTCCCACTTACCAGTAACCATGTCGGGGTTTACATTTGTGCGGCTAACCAGCGTACCCCTTACAGCAATGACAAATTCATTGCGAAGCTGTACAGCTTTACTATGAAGCTCACTGTCTTTTTCCGTATTGAAAACAATCTGCAGAATACCGCTCCTATCTCGCAAGTCTATGAAAATAAGCTTACCAAGGTCTCTTCTCTTCTGGACCCAGCCCATTATTATAACCTCTGTACCGACATCATTTGCCGTAACCTCAGTACACATATGAGTTCTCTTCATCCCTATCAAATTTTCAGCCATACAAATCAGCTCCTCTTTCCATAATGTAATAAACTTTGTATACTCAATTTAGCAGTATATCTGGGTGTTTTTACTTGTTTCACCAATAACGAGGCTCAGATATCCCCTGCCTCTTCGCATATTTTCAACCATTCTGGCTGAAAAATGCTTGGTGGCGGGTACATATTTTACAGAACAGGTGGTGAGTCAAAATCTATAGCTTTAGTTTATTTCCCCTGCCTATATTTCAATAGTCGGTCAATAAGTGTTTCGATGCTTATATCCTTTACTTCGCCTGTTTCCATATTCCTAAGCTCTGCTTTTCCGCTTTCAACCTCATTATCGCCTATAATTATTGTAAAGCGGGCATTTAGCTTGTTGGCATATTTCATTTGTGCCTTTACACTGCGTCCCATAATATCCTTGTGGCATATAATCCCTGCTGAACGCATTTCAAGTGCAAGCTTTTCAGCATAATGCTCTGCCTTATCACCAATAACCCCAACAAATATGTCTGGAGTCTCAAAGCTTGGAATATCAATACCTTGGCTATCCATTTCCAGCAGCAGTCTTTCAATACCCAACGCAAAACCAATACCGGGCGTGGGATTTCCACCACATTCCTCTACCAAACCATCATATCTTCCGCCACCGCAAACAGTTCCCTGTGAGCCAATATTCTTAGATACAAATTCAAAAACAGTCCTGGTGTAATAGTCAAGACCTCGTACAATACTCTTATCGACAGAAAAAGGAATGCCCATAGCTGAGAGCTTTTGCTTTAGCTTATCAAAATGCTCGGCGCACTCGTCACACATATAATATAATAGTGCAGGGGCGTCAGCTAATTCTTTCCGGCAGTCCTCCTCTTTACAATCAAGGATTCTCATGGGGTTTCTTTCAAATCGCTCTTTACAGGTTCCGCAAAGCTTATCAAGCTTTGGCTTTAAATATTCTTTAAGCTTTTCATTATATACAGCCCTGCATTTAGGGCAACCTATACTGTTTAGATTCAAAGAAAGGTTCTGTATTCCAAGTGTTTTGAAAAACAGATTTATAAGCGAAATAACCTCAGCATCGGCACCGGGATCCTCAGCTCCGAACAGCTCAACCCCAAACTGATGAAATTCACGATACCTTCCCTTTTGAACATTTTCATATCTGTATGCTGTAATGTTATAAAAAAACTTTACAGGCTGAGCCCATGATGACATTCCATTTTCTATATAGCTTCTAACCACTCCGGCAGTTCCTTCCGGTCTGAGTGTTATGCTGCGCCCACCTTTGTCATTAAATGTGTACATTTCTTTCTGCACAATATCAGTTGTGTCACCGACACCGCGTTGAAAAAGCTCTGTGTGCTCAAAAACGGGTATCCGTATTTCCTTAAACCCAAAAACGTGGCAGATTTCTCTGAATTTTTTCTCGACAAAATACCATTTGTGAATCTCATCCGGCAATATGTCTCTTGTTCCCTTGGGTGCCTTTATTATCACTTCGCATCCCTCCTATTTCTCTGTTATATCAAAACCCTATTCAAACCTTATTCAAACCTTATTAAAAACTTTTTCTACCTGTCCAATATTCTCCTGCATAGTAGCCTTAAAATATCAACTTCCCAATACAATTTTACGTCAACAGTCTATGTTTTTATACATATACAATTCTTCGGTTCATACACCCGTCTTCTCCGTTTTATCAAGATCCTATTCTTCAACATCCTAAAAGCGATCATAAAAAGCCTCCATCCACAATAAAGGGACGAGAGGCATTCCCGCGGTACCACCCTAATAGAAGAATAAACTTCCGCTTTAACCCTTAACGCAGGTGACTCGCACCGGACTACGGCAATATGCCTTTCACCCGGTAAGCTCCTGGGTGTCTTTTCTCTAATCTGTGAACCCGGAAGCGCTCTCAGTCGCGACGCTTCTTCTCTGTGGACAGACCGGATACTTTTCCCTATCATTGCCTTTTCGATGTATTGATATGATTATGATTATAATTAAATTACAATCAGTTGTCAACAATGTTAAAATGAAAGGGAATCTTCCCGCACTTACTGTTCACACCCTCTATATTTCTAAGTTCATCCTGCTAATGTTTTCTAATATTGCACTCCTATATCTTCTCGGTCACATGTAATAGTAACTTCCCACTACCTTTGTGACTTATCGTAGGGTATCCCCTCTGCTTTGGGTGCTCTTGATTTACCGGATGTAAAGGCAAGAACGATCATAGTTGCCATGTAAGGCAGGATTTTATAAAAGGTCTGGTTTATATTAAGCGCATCTAAAAATGGTATAAGGGCTATCGAATAAGCCAAAGTACGCAAAAATGCGAAAAATAATGCTGCAAAAAATATTTTTATTGGCTTCCATTGTCCAAATATCATAACGGCAAGGGCAAGAAAACCAAATCCGGCAACTCCGGTGTGCCCATTTGTGTTACCATCCATAACCCCGACGGAATAGAAGAAACCGCCAATACCCCCAAGAATACCTGAGAGGCTAACTCCTGAATAGCGCATGAAATAAACATTTATACCAACGGAGTCCGCAGCGTGAGGGTGTTCACCACAAGAGCGAAGGCGCAGTCCAAATTTTGTGCTATAGAAAATCACAGTGGACACCACAAGCAGGAAAAGCCCTATATAGACAGTAATATAGGTGTTCTGGAAAAACAGCTTTCCTATAACAGGTATCTCACTTAAAACAGGCACTTCTCTGATATAGAAGTATGTGTTTGTGGTAATCCCGTCACTGTTGAAATTCATCTTTGAAAAAAGAAGTATCGCTGCGGGAACCAGCATATTCATAGCTGTACCTGTTATAGTCTGGTCAGCTCTCATGTTTATTGCTGCAAAAGAGAGTAAAAATGAGTAAATGAGCCCGGCGATGGCTGCAACCAGCATAGCAAGTATCAGGATCATCTGAGCACTCAAGGAAGTCCCCTCTATAATATATACAAAAAGGCATCCGGAAAATGCTCCAAACAGCATTATACCTTCCAAGGAAATGTTGATGACACCACTTCGTTCGCTGAACATACCGCCCAGTGCCACCAACAGCAGTGGGATGGCAACCGGAAGCGTATTTTGAACCAGATAATATAAAGTTTCCATAAATTATGCCTCCCCCTTTTCATTGTTTTCCAAAGCTTTATTTATAGGGTTTATAGGGTTTTCGTCTTTACATTCGTCTTCCCTGTTATTGCCCTCTTTGCTTGTATCAGCTTTGTTTTTACCTTCTTCACTTTCATCTTCTTTGCTGTAGGCCTCTTCAATATTCTTCTCTCCGCTTTTATCTTCTTCGCTTT
>DAIPML010000082.1:0-1148 GCA_036768735.1 Clostridiales bacterium
AACTCCATAACCTCTGAGCCATCTATTGCCTTTTGAATAAGCTCCTCGATATCTAATACAGATTCAAGCTCTATTGTTTTTTCCAATTGAGGTTTTGTAACAGGGTGTTTAGCGACAAAAACCGTGCAGCAATCCTCATATGGAAGAATCGATGTCTCGAAGGTTTTAATTCTCCTTGAAATATCAATGATCTCGCTTTTATCCATACCAATACATGGTCTGTACACCGGCAGTGAAACAGCACTGTTTGTAACCAAAAGGCTTTCCATTGTCTGGCTTGCAACCTGCCCAATGGCTTCACCTGTTACAAGTCCCAATGAACCGCTTTTCAAAGCAATTCTTTCGGCAATTTTCATCATAAACCTTCTCATAATTATAGTAATATAATCATGAGGACAGCTTTGATTTATAGCCATTTGTATATCAGTAAACGGAATAATATGAAGCTTTATACCAAGATTGTATTCGGATATAATTTTAATAAGCTCTATTACCTTATCTTTAGCGCGCTCACTCGTGTATGGGTAGCTGTAAAAATGGACAGCTTCAAGCTTAACTCCCCTTTTAGCAATCATCCATCCTGCTACAGGGCTGTCAATTCCTCCGGATATGAGCAATGTGGCAAGACCGTTTGAACCAACGGGAAGACCTTTCACACCGGGCATGATTTCAGAATAAACATATGAGAATTCTCTTATTTCAACATGCAGAACAAAGTCAGGATTAATAACATCAACCTTAAGCTCAGGTATGTTTTGAAGCAAAATTGCTCCCAGCTCTCTTGAAACCTCCATAGAGTTTAAGGGGAATTTCTTATCGCCACGTTTTGTTGCAACTTTAAATGTTTTATAGTTACATTTTTCTAAGATGCCTTTAACCATTTCTATGGATTTTTCATAAATAGTATCTTTATTTGTTTCAAGCTTCCAAACAGGGCTCACAGAGGATATTCCAAAAACCTTTGTTAAGCGGTTTATTGCTTCATCCAATGGGTAATTTTCATTATTGGGTTCAACATAAATCCGACTTTGAGCCTTTATTATTTTTATCTGCCCCAAACCATATAAAACTTGTTTCATGTTTTTTATAAGTTTGTTTTCAAAGAGTGGTCTATTTAGTCCCTTTAAAAATATTTCTTCGTAACGTAC
>DAIPML010000082.1:1248-11903 GCA_036768735.1 Clostridiales bacterium
AAGCTTAAACGTATCGCACCGTCTATATTTTCTTTTGGCAGATTCATGGCTTTCAAAACATGACTTTGAACATTCTTATGGGACGAACAAGCTGACCCAATAGATACAAATATATTTAAAGCCTCAAGATGCTGCATAAGCACTTGAGCTTTTACTCTTGGAAAAGAAATATTCAGGATTCCTTCATATGCATTGTCGGGAGAATTAATGAAAAAACCATCCCTTCCAAAATTCTTAATTAATCCGTCTATAATAATACTTTTCAGAAGCTTATTGTTTTTTATATTATCGTCCATTCTATCGTGGATAATATCAGCGGCTGTTGCAAAACCATGTATTGCAGGCACATTCTCAGTTCCTGAACGGAATTTCCTTTCCTGCCCTCCTCCGTGTAAAACAGGGTTAATGCGGGTTTTATTTTTAATATACAATGCACCGCAGCCTTTAGGCCCGTGAATTTTATGGGCACTAACTGAAGCAAGATCAACATCGAGCATTGAAAGGTTCAAAGGAATTTTCCCATAAGCCTGTACCGCATCGATATGAATTATAGTTTTCGGATTTTTCAAGCGTATTGAGCGTATCAATTGCTCTGTATTCTGTATAGCCCCTGTCTCACTATTTACAATAATAAAGCTTACAAGACTTGTTTGGTCGTGAATTTTTTCACTTATCAAGCCGGGATCCAGCAATCCATCTGAGGATACCTCAAGGAATTCCGGAAATAAGCCTTCAGTTTCAAGGTAAGAAAAACACTCAATTACAGATGCATGCTCCGTTTTTGAAGTGACGATATAGGGTGCTCTTTTTTTGTTGGCTCTGGCACTTCCTTTAATCGCCCAGTTGTTAGACTCTGTACCGCCTGAGGTGAAAAAAATTTCTTTATCAGAAACGCCCAATGTTTTTGCGATTGTTTCTCTGGCATTTTGTAAAACCTTTTCCGCGTCACTTCCAATTTTATGCAAAGAAGAAGGGTTCCCATAAAAGTTTTTATAAATCCTGTTCATTTCCTCAAGGGCTTCAGAATACATTTTTGTGGTTGCACTATTATCAAAATAAATTAATTCCTGCAAAACAATTCACCTTTCCTGTTACTGTTCACAGGTAACTGAAGATATATGTGTGAAATAGCGTATTTTCAGTTATAGTACACCTATATCTCAAAATATAGAGGATGTGTACAGTAACCCTTTCTTAAACAGCGTTCATCAAATCTACATCAATTTTAAAACTGTCAATAGTTACAATGGCGTATGATTCATCATCTTCGCCTCTGGGATCAGAAATACTACCCGGATTCAAAATAATGCAAGCGGGTAAATGCTCAACTTGAGGTATATGCGTATGACCGAACAAAACCAATTGAATATTTTCTTTATCTGCTTTGTTCTGCAACCTATCCGTTCCCCATTTTACAGAATATCGATGGCCATGCGTCAGCAAAACACGTTGCCCCTCAATTTCTAAGATCTTTTCAATTGGAACATCGCCTATCATAAAATCGCTGTTGCCATAAACATATTCAAAATGAAGCTTCGGAAATAAATCTTCCAGCCGGTTTGCATCTCTAAAATAATCTCCTAAATGAATTACCATGTCCACATCCCTGTGCTTATTTATTACTTTTTCAGCAAGAGTTGTATTTCCATGGGAGTCACTTATGACTAAAAGCTTAACCATTCTTTGTTATCAACTCCCCTGTATAGTTGCGAATTTTTCCTTGAATTTGTTAATTGCAGAAGCCCTGTGGCTAACTTTGTTTTTTATGTTTTCGGGTAATTGGGCAAATGTTTTTTTATATTGAGGTAAATAAAAAATAGGATCATAACCAAAACCAGTGCTTCCCATTGGCTTTTCAGCTATCATCCCTTCTACAAAGCCTTCTGTAATAAAGTTAGCTTCCTTTGAAATAAACGAAATTGAACAAACAAACCTTGCAGTTCTGAATTGCTCATCAACACCTTTTAAAAGATTAATAATTTTACTGTTCTTTTCCTTTTGGCTTGCATTGAAACCTGCAAATCTTGAAGTAAAAACACCGGGCGCATCATTTAAAAAGTCAACTTCAAGTCCGCTGTCATCGGCAAGAACCATTTCCCCCGAGATTTTATATAGGGCATTTGCTTTTAAAAATGCGTTTTCAGAAAAAGAGGTGCCATTTTCATCTATTTCTAAATCGTATCCGGCATCCACCATCGATATAACCTCAACAGGGAATTCTTTTAAAATGTCTTTTATTTCAACAATTTTTCCCGTATTCTTTGTTGCAACTATCAGTCTTTTCATATATATTTTTCTATTTATACCCTTCAAGTAGTGTGTTTTTTTGTATTGTAATCAGCTCATTGATACCTTTTTCAGCCAGATTAATCATGTTATTCATTTCCTGGCGTGAAAAAGGCGCTAGTTCACCTGTGGCTTGGATCTCAATTATTTTTTCGGTGTCTGTCATAACAACATTCATATCAACAGTTGCATTGGAGTCTTCCTCATAACACAAATCAAGCATTTCCTGACCGTTTACGAGTCCGACACTAACAGCAGCTACAAAGTCACTTATTGGAATTCCCTTAATCATTTTTTTATCAACAAGATAGCTGCATGCATCCATTAATGCAATAAAGCTACCTGTAATTGATGCAGTTCGGGTGCCTCCGTCAGCCTGTATAACATCGCAATCTATTATTATGGTGCGCTCACCAAGCTGTTTTAAATCAACAACCGACCGTAGAGCACGACCAATCAAACGTTGTATTTCATTGGTTCTGCCACTTATCTTTAATTTGCTTATGTCTCTGATATTACGGGTTTGCGTTGAGCGTGGCAGCATACTATATTCTGCAGTCACCCAACCTTCACCACTGCCTTTTTTAAAAGGTGGAACCTTATCATCAATAGAAGCTGTGCAAATGACCTTGGTGTTGCCAAATTCGATAAGAACAGAGCCTTCAGCATGGCAAATATAATTCCTTGTAATGTTAATTTTCCTTAATTCATTGTTTTTTCTTCCGTCTAAACGAGACATGATATTAAATTCCTTTCATATATAAATCCTCATATTCACTATATATTATCACATTACACTAAATAAAAAAATCATAAGATTACATGAAATCTTATGATTTTTTTATGTAATTTAAAATTTATCATATTGATATTTCAAAATATCTTTTTTCGCAACTTTAATCCAAAGTTAAATACCCTGCGAAGATATTGCATACGTTTTGCGATTTAAGTCGTCAAAAGCTCCTCCAAGGTTTAATACCCTGTAAAAGTACGGCATACGTTTCGTGTTCACACACCCAACATTTTTAGATATAGCTGTTCAATAACGGAAACTACGCTTCATTTGCATGAACTGAATAGTTCGGTAAGCATTAAAAATTCGCTATATTAGTGTCCATCTCTAAGCTGCATTCGCTTATGTTTCCTAATGTTGCACACCTATGTCTATAATGCTTTTATGAATAACAAAAATGCAGGATCAATTGGAAATAATTTTTATTATACTCTCTGCTAATGATTGTGCCGTTTTCATCCTGTATTCCTCCGTGTCAAGCTTTGCTCTTTCAACATCATTTGAGAGACATCCGACTTCAACTAAAACCGCCGGCATTCTTGTTTCTCGTATAACAACGAAATTTTGTGCTTTAACTCCGATATCCTTTGAACCTAAGTTCCTTAGCATATCATTTTGGATAATGGTAGCATATTCTTTTCCCTTATAGCTTCCTGTATAGAAAAAGGTCATCGAACCGTTTACTTTCTTATCAAAGAACGCATTGTTATGTATGCTAACAAAAACATCGGCTCCCCAATCGTTGGCCATTTTAGCTCTTTCATATAAACCAACAAACTCATCCTTCTCACGGGTAAGTTTTACATTAACCCCCTTGGATTTCAAAATAGCAGCTGTTTTTAAGGCTATATCAAGGTTATACCATTTTTCTTCCTTGCCATAGGTTGCTCCCGATTCAGAACCACCGTGGCCGGGGTCAAGGACAACAAGCTTCCCGCTTTTTACTTGTCCTTCCTCTGATGGTTTCGGGGTTGGAGTAATAACAGGCTGCCCGCTATCTGTACCGTCGGACAGACTAACCAAAATCTCATCATCTGAGTCTGTAAAGCTTATTTGATACTTAGCATCAAAGTTTTCTCTGCTTAACACAAGGTAGGTTTTACTGTCGGTTGTAAGAGTGTGTACGTTTTTCATAATTTTCTCACCGGTTTGCATTTTGCCGCTGCCAAGATCTATGATTCCTTTTGGGAATATAAATGAAAATGTTCCGGATTTTTTATCATCTTCAATTTCTATTTTATCGATATTTTCTTGTATCAACTGGCGTATACCGGGCTTTGTTATTTTTAAAGCAGCATTGCTGCCAACGCTTGTATAAAGAAGATTTTTAATTCCGGAATTCTTAAACGAGACAGTAAGACTGTTTCCGTTCTTATTTGCTTCCCATTCCGTGTTTTCATTAACCTCAATTACCATCCTTGCAGTTGTGGTTTGAAATTGCCCTGTCCTTATTTTAGAGTAAATCCTGCCAGAGTAATTATATTCATTTGCATCAATCAAGTTCTCAGGCAAATCAATTACAATACGCGATGGATTACTTAATCTGAATATTTTGTAATCACTTAAAGCTATAGTATCCATTATTATTTTTTCTGTTCCGGCAACAAAAGAAACAGTTCCGGATCTATCACCTTCACCACGGTTTGCAAGACTGCCGGATGCCGGTAACGGTGTTGGTGTTGGAGTTGGAGTTGGCTGGGAAGGTGCATTTGTCGGCATTGGCGTCGGTGTAACCTTTGGTTCAGCCGGTACTGCAGTGGGCGTCGGTGTAACCTTCGGCTCAGCCGGTGCGACTGTTGGCGTAGGTTTTGGCGTCATCTGTGACGGTACCGGTGTCGGTGTTATGTTAGGCTGCTTCGGAGCGGGTGTTGGATTGTATGCAAAATTACCATCGGGGTTGAAAACTATCTTCGAACCCGAAGTTCCATTGGACGCTATAACATAGCTAAGCTCACTTTTTCCGGATATTCTTATATTGACTTCATTCCTTGCATTGCTTTTAAAAGAAATAATGCCATGCAAAAGATTGTTTCCGGGAATAACCTCCGTCTTATAATTCTGGTTTAAAGGCATTCGAATTTGCAGCATCTTTTCAATTGCTCGATATTCAATTTTATATAGATCAGGATTTTCCTTAGCTTTTTCGTTTAGATCAACTCCGTCTAATAAAACAACACAGCTTTCCCCTTCCATGATATAACGGATAGCACCAGTTCCAACAGTCATGTTTGATTCAGGTGTGACAGTTGGAGTTGGAGTCGGTGAAGCAACAGGCACAGGTGTAGGTGTTGCCTCTGGTTGGTTTGGTGCTGTCGTAGGAGTTGGTTTTGGCGTTGCCTGAGTCGGCACCGGTGTTGGTGTTATATCTGGCTGTACCTGAGTAGGTATAGGCGTCGGTGTGGGAGCTTTTGTCGGTTCCGGTTCTGTTGTTTGAGTTGACGTATTTGCACTGCTTTTATTAGATGTAATCGCAATTTGAATGCCGTTTGATACAGCCTTTACAGTATAAGCAGGGTTATGATCAACCTCTGCAACAATACTTGCGATATTTTGTGTGTTGTCAGCTTGAGCGTAGCGAATTTGCTGCAGAGAACCGGCATAAACATCTAAATTACCGGGCATTCCGATGTATGCGTCTGAAAACTGCACACAAAGCCTGTAATAAGGGTTGCCTTCCATCGGCTTCAAAACAAAATGTTTTTCAATTTTTTTAGCGGAGGTATCGAGAAAAATGAATTCTTTTCCGTCATCTGTGTAATAAGAGATTTTTTTAACTGAATCTGAAACCGCCTGTTCTTTAACTACAGTCCCTAAATCTTCTTTTTTACTCCATTGTATGGTAAGGGTTTTATTATCGGCCTTAACTCCGGCAGTAAACCCAAAATAATCAGCGGTTTTGGACAAAGGAACCATTGTATTGCCGTTTATTGAAGCAACCGGCAGATCTGCATTAAGCTTTTTTCCATTCTGATATATTGATTGCTTTGAAAAGCTATACTCCATTGTTTTTGATCCGCTTTTAACATAAGCCAACTCTTTTTGATTATCATAGCCAACAGTAAGCCCAAGATAATCTTGAAAAACTTCTCTCAATGGGACATATGCGAAACCGGATATGACGACACAAGGAGTATCTGTTGGAACCCATAAACCATTCAGCTCAAGGTTGTAAACTGTTCCCTGATATGTATATGAAGAATTTGAAGTTTTAATTGTAATTCCCTGCGAAAAAACAACGTTTGTTGAAAATAATGAAACAAAAATAATGAGAACAAGCGCTGATAAGAGCTTTTTCATTTACAATCCTCCATAATGGTTTAATCTTTAGTAAAGTAAGAATCATTTAACAACTCTATACCTCACCATTATACAACAATCTAATATAAATTTCGACATTTTCGAAGCAAATAGTAAGAGATAACATAGAATTTAATTGAATTGTAATGTATATTACTCATGTAATGCATGCTGTTCATAAGGAAATGAGTTGAAGAGAGATTAAGGAGCATTCCAAAGGACAATAGTTTTGTTCTAAAGACTATTCAAATGTGTAAAACGGTTTCTTTTTATGATCAGATTCATTGTAGGAGAAAATGCATCCGCAATACTTTTGAAGATAATATCCCCGTTTATATGCGTCATTTTTTCCTTCACGGTAATATGGTCTGAAATCCTGATACAAGAAAGGAATATTATATTTTTTTGAAGCAGACTCTGCTATTTTTATTATCCTGTCATGGTCCTGCCATGGGCTAACCAATAGAGTTGTTGTAAAAGCTTCAAAACCTCTTTCTTTTGCTGTCTGCGCTGTTTTATCTATTCTGTAAGCATAGCAAATACCGCATCTCTTTAGTTTTTCACCGTCAAGCTTTTCCTTCCAGTAATCAAGCATAAGAGTATTATTATATATCACTTCAAATCCCTCATCCTTTGAAAGAGAAATGACAGAATTGCAGCGGTTTTGGTTTTCGACAGCAGGGTGAATATTTGGGTTATAGTATAACCCCGTGTAGTTAACATTACCATCAATGTTTAATTTTTTTATAACTCCTGTGGCACATGGTGCACAGCATATATGAAGCAGTAATTTCACTAAGTCACCAACCTTTTTTCTTAGTAGTTATTGTTCACAGGTTATTGATGAAACATTGCTAATGAAGCGTAGGTTCCGGTATTACAGGGATATCTCTCAAAATAAAGAGTGTGAACAGTCCTCCATGAAGTCCACCTACACCCCGGTGAACGAAACCGGGCTGGTTTAAGTTCCGGTGGCAATATGGTTTCATAGTAGTAACTTTTGGTAGCCTCCACTGACACAAGTGTACGAGGAACGTCTAAACCATTATTGTTCGGTGTATGCTGAATGACGGGAGTATGTCACAGCGCAAAGTGTTCTATTACTCTTTCCAATTCATCGACATCAACAAAGGTATCCTTGCATGGTCCGTTTGGCCTTTTGTTAAGTATTCCATACACCGGGATGCCCTTAACATCAGTCAGACCGGAGGTTAAATCTCTTTCGCATGCCACAGCAATTACAAATTCAGGTTTTACATCGCGTATAACTTTTCTTGCTGAGGTTCCTCCTGTGGCTATCTCAACTGCTACGCCGTGTTTACTAATCTTTTCCTTTATATCCCCTAAATTGCATGCCTGGCATTGGACACATTCATCTAACGCATTTCTGATTCTGTTGCTGCATTTTGAATTTTGCAGGCAGTGTGGCAGAACAATTAGAATCTTATCTTTTGCACACTTTTTAACAACAGATAAAACATACTGGTTGTTCGCTTTTATATAAATCCGTCTGATTTCGTCTTTATAATAGTTGGTTAGATCGCTGATACTTAATATTACAGGCATAAAATAACGTAAAGCTATGCGTGATAAAACGGAAACCTTTGGATTGTTATTTCTTGTTTCGTTAGCAGTGTGCTGCAACATTTCATCATCAGATTTTTCGTTTTGCTTCAGTATATTCCGAACTTCTAAAAAACCAAGCAGCATTATTGCTACATTTAAGAAAAGAATAATTGATATAATATTAAAAAACAGACGGAAATAACGGACACCAATATGATTGGTTGCCAAAAGAATTGCAGCTGCTAAAACAAGTATTGTAATAACAATCAATATTGATAATCTGTAAAAATTCTTATTCCTTTCCAAAGCTGTCTCCTGCAGTTACCAAATGACCGCAAATATACTGGTTTACAGTCATATGCTTAGCATTGTCACACTGCACTTCCATAATTAGAATTGTTCCTTTTCCTGCCTGTACTAAAAAGCCTTCTTTTGAAATATCTAAAACCGTTCCGGGTATGTTTCCGGATTTCTTTTCTTCATCGATTATTCTGGTTTTCCAGATACGCATTCTCTCATTTTTTATATAAGAACATGCTCCGGGCCATGGGTTTGTTCCACGCACAAGATTGTGTATTTCTCTTGCAGAAGCATTCCAGTTTATTTCACCCACTTCTCTTGTCATACGCGGAGCGTAGCAGGTATCACACTCCATTTGCGGTGTTGGAGTAATAGTCCCCTCTTTAACGCCTTTAATAGTTTTTAAAAGCAATTCAGCACCAAGTAATGACATCTTGTCGTGAAGTTGTCCTGCTGTAATTTCATCATCGATTTCAATTTCTTCTTTTAGCAGCATGTCTCCGGCATCTAGTTTAAGCACTGTCAACATAGTAGTAATTCCGGTTTTTTTCTCACCATTAATGATAGCCCACTGAATTGGAGCAGCTCCTCTGTATTGGGGCAACAGCGATCCATGGACATTTATTGTACCATGCTTTGGTATAGCAAGAACATCCGATGTTAAAAACTGCCCAAATGCACAGGTAACAAATAGGTCAGGATTTAACTGTTTTAGCTGTTCTATTGAGCTTTCTTCCCCAATTTTTATTGGCTGTATTAAAGGCAACCCGATTTTTTCGGCATATTCTTTAACAGGTGAAAATGTAACATGATGTCCCCTGCCTCTTGGCTTGTCTGGCTGAGTCACAACCATTATAACATCGTATTGGTTTTTAACTAGAATATCAAGACTTGGAACAGCAAAATCTGGTGTTCCCATAAAAACAATCCGCATTTTATATTAAACCTTCTTTCTTAACCTTAACAACAAAATAAATACATCAAATTGAACTTAACAAAGATTATGAGCTTATCATCCTGAACGTATCGAAAGACCTTACGATTTGCACCAAAAAAGATTCTTTCTTTCGCTCAGAATCTTCATATTATATAAATTGAAAAAGAAGTTAATTATGTTTAGTGACATTTGCCAATCGTTTCTTTTTCAATTTATATTGCACATGTGCAAGTTTTGGCTATGCCTAAACAAATAGCAAGTGCATCAATTCGTGTATATATATCTGATTAACTTAGTCTTCTTTCTTAACGTCAATATATCTAATAACCTTATCCTCAAATAAAACACCATCCAGATGGTCCATTTCGTGGCTTATCGCTCTAGCAAGAAAGCCTTCGCCCTCAACAGCTATTTCTTCTCCTTTTTCGTTCAGAGCTTTTACCACAACCTTTGCAGGTCTTTTAACTTCTCCATAAATCCCTGGTACGCTAAGACATCCTTCAACTTCATATTGAGCTCCGGTTTCCTTTATTTTTTCAGGATTTATGAGAACAATAGGTCCTTCACCGACATCAATTACACAAAGACGCTTCATGACGCCAACTTGAGGAGCAGCTAAGCCAACTCCATCTGCTTCATACATTGTTTCAAGCATATCATCTATAAGCTCCCGCACCCTATCGTTCAATTCCTGAACCGGTTTGCAGGTTTTACGTAATATATCGTCCCCTTTTTTTCGAATTCCACGTATTGCCATAAAACATAACCTCCATATTACAAGTAGTATAATACATTATGATTGCTTCCCAGAAAGTCGCGAAACGACTTTTCCGTAGGTTTACCCGCAGGAGGTTGCAGCAAGCTGCAAGCTGCAACCTAGGAGCCAGCTCGGAAAGCCATTATTTCTAATAAAAATACAAAAAACACTCAATTTTTCTACGAATCTATGCGGGTTTCAGGGCTGTACTTTTTATAAATATTCATCAAAATCGAGTTTCCGAGCAAACTTCTAGTTCAATCACAATATGGTTATTCGACCTTCCTTCGAAGGCTGATGAAATTTAAGATGTCTTAAATTCACCCAAAAGTCATTCCCAAACTTTCCGTAAGATAATCATATTATAACATACTGCCGGGATTTATATCTACAGAAACCGACCATTCACCTTTTGCGTTGGTACCATATGTATCGTAAACCCATTCAAGTATATTTCCCAATGTTTTTATTGATTGGTGTTTCAATATAATTCTCCATCGGTAACGATTTTTGATTTTCATAATTGGTGACGGTGCCGGATCCGATAAAAAAACATCGGGGATATTTACTAGCCTTCTTGTTATCTCGGAGTATATTTTCCTTGATACCGACCGTACTTGATTGTTATTCTTGCCCGTAATTTGTATACAGCCGAACTGAAAAAATGGCGGAAGCTTAAGCTCTTTTCGAAGCTTAATTTCTTGATCAAAAAAAGCTTT
>DAIPML010000083.1:0-11872 GCA_036768735.1 Clostridiales bacterium
GCAACCGGGGCTGGTCGCAAACTCCGTTTGCTGCTCGCCCATGCAACCGGGGTGTATTAAAAATATAGCTTGCTACGCAAGAACATAAATTAGAGTATGTTGTTTTGCTTCGCAAAAAACGGGTCTAAGCAATTTCTTCCGTTATTTAAACAAAATGAAGGATTAGGTTAAACAAATGCTTACTATGTTTTATGATGTTGAACAAAAGTTAAAGAAAAAGAATAAGATATTGTTCTCTCGTGACAGCGAATGTTTACAAGAGCTTAAAATGCTGATAGAACAACAAAAGCATCGCACACTTGTTATGTGGGCGCTGGATTGTGCTAAAGTTCCTCTTGCACAGTTCGAAGGAAAATATCCACAAGAGTTAAGACCAAGACAAGCGCTGGAGCTTTGTGAAGATTGGTCAAGAGGAAAAATCAAGATGCCTGTTGCAAAACGGGCAATTTTGGATGCTCATGCAGTTGCTAAAGAAATTGATGATAGTGTATATGGTGCATTGTGTCATGCGATTGGTCATGCCGGTGCTACTGTGCATGTAGAAACCCATGCATTAGGACTTCCCTTTTACGAATTAACAGCTATTGTTCTTAAGTTTGGAAAAGACGAATATCAGAAGCGGGTTTATGAAAGAATTAATAATTATTATCAGCATCTTATATATTGGCAAGAAAACATTGATAAGGTTGATTTTGAATGGGCAAGTTTCTTAAAAAAAGATAATCGTCCCAACAAAGAAAAGTTATTGAACGAAAAAAGTGGAGAGAAGTAGGGGAGTAACGCTTGATTACCGGTTTTTGAAGAGGTGTGCCGACCTGACAAACAATCAGATCGGCATAAACTTCGTGCCCAGCAGGTCAAATCAACCCATGTTTATCTGCAAAGATAAACATCCCGATTCCGGCAGCAATCGAGAGATTCAAAGAATCCACAAGAGCCGACTGTGGGATTTTAACGCCCGTCCCTGCCGTTTTGCATTGAACCGGCAACCCCGCTGCCTCATTGCCAAATAGCAGAGAAAACAGCGGTGCATGCGGACAGTTGTCCCGACTGAGCGGTATTTTACCTTCTGGTGTGAACGGAAAATATACATGATCAGGGAACGCATCTTTATATGCATCGAAAGATGAAAAGCATTGAAATCTTATGTGGAACAGCGCTCCCATTGATGCTCGTATCGTCTTGGGATGGAGAATATCGGCCGCCGGCGTCACCACTGCAAGGTCAAGCATATTTAGCCCAGCCATGGTACGGATGACAGTGCCTAGATTACCCATATCGCTCGGATTTACCATAACAATGTGGGGACGGTTTGGCATCAATTCACAGAAATACTTGCTGAAAACACCCAAAACGTAACTATTCTCCTTCTGATTAATCCGTTCGAACGCCCGATCATCATGCAACATAGGGATACCCATAGTTCGGCATAGTGCGTCTATATCCTTTTTACCTGCATATCTTGAATGGATATATAAAGCTCTTACGATATCAGGCTTAACCTTTATCATTTCAATCGTAGCATAAGCACCGGATGTGTAGGAGTAATCATACGCCCCTTTATAAGGTCTTAAAAATTTTCTACTCATTCAAACTCGCTCCTTAAAATTTCAAATGGTTTTAAGGATGCAAAGCCCGAATGACAAACGACGCTTCAACGACTGCTGAGCTCAAATCCATGCAAAGAGCGTCGTCTGTTTTCAGACTTTGCATGGATTTTGCCAAGTGTAATACCGAAATTGTTCGCCATTTTTTTCACCGCCTTTCGTAAATGTTTAATCTGTTTGATGTTATTACGCCTCTTTATTTAATTTATGTTTACATAGCTGCCATTGTGGCTGACTGCTGCAGCATCGGCTTCAGTAAATGGACGGAGAATTAATCTCCCAGTTTCAATTTTTATATTCATATCTATTTTTCCACTCCTTTTTCAATAACTCTCTGTTACATATGGTCTCAAATCCTATGTATGTGTAAAATTCTCTCCCACCGTTATCTCGCTCATAAATCATCGTCCTCCTCAAAAATAAAAACAACTCCACTCCCGAAAACAATTACTTGTCATCGAGAATGGAGTATATCTTGCTGCGATACCAAAAAACGCACAGTACATTTTGACATAAATATAGCGCAGCAATGATTAATCGGAACACCCGATGAGCCAACCACAAGTTGACCTGTAACCCCAAATTTCGATAACACATTAAAAGCCTATCGAGAACAGGCTTTAATAAATGCGACCTAAAAATTAGCGATTACTATAAAATCATCGTTACGCCACCATTCTTTAGTTATTTTTTTACATCATACCATTAAAAGCTGAACTTTTCAATGAAATATAGAAAAATAATTCTGCAGACTCAGCAAGTAGCTTCTGGATTACCATTCCAAGCGGATTTGAATAAAAGGGATAGTCATGTTATACTAAGTGAGATGAAGTTGGTGATGTTTTTCTTAGAAGATGTTAGCGTTAAAATAACGGAAGAAATTGCTTAGACCCGTTTTAAATATTACTTGGAAACAAGGAAGTAAATAAATCGCTCATATATTTTTCTATGAAGGCAATCAAAGAAGACCTGTAACATCACCGTGTCCCCCCGTGTTTCGTGTAATATGAAAGGAGATATTATGGCAACTTTAAAGACGGAAATTCGCCAAAATCGGTTAAAGAGCAAACAGCTCAGAAAGCTAGGGATTGTTCCCGGAGTTTTGTACGGTACTGGTGACAATAAGTCATCAAGCATTCAATTCTCTCTAAAGGATGTACAACAATTATTAAGTTCTAATACTATAGGCAGTAAAGTGGATTTAATAATAGGTGATGAAAAACAAATGGCATTGTTGAAGGAGATTAGCTATGTGCCGGTATCTAATATAGTGCAACACCTGACTTTTGTACCTCTTGTAAAAGGAGAACGGATTACAAACGTTGCAAAAATTATAATCCTTAACAAGGGAAAGGTATTAGGCAATGTTCAACAATCACTTTACGAACTTTCTTATAAAGCACTTCCCTCTGACTTAATTGAAAGAGTAGAAGTTGACTTAGAGGGAGCTCAGGTAGGGGATAGTCTTAGAGTAGAAGAACTTGAGATTGCAAAAAATGAAGCTATTGAAATTCTAACTCCACTGGATACTATGGTTTACTCTATTGCCGATATCAAGAGAATAGAAGAAGATACAACCGAGACTTCAGAAACATCAGAGACACTTGAACCGAATCAAGAGGAATCCAGCGATACAGAATAAGCTAACCCACTATCTTAAAGTGTAGAGAGTTTCACCAATATTTTTAAGAAAGAGCAATGTCAACATTTTAAATTAAATCATCTACTTGGAAATAAGTTTTGTATTAGTATATTTTATTGGTTCTATTTATAGAAAAACTATTAATTAAAAATTTAGGGGTAACAGACATGTGGGGCTGTTGCCCCTATTTTTTATCAGGTGACAGAGAACTATCTTTTACAACCGTAGCAAATGGTGAGAAAGCGTTTGAGTCTTTCTGTTATCAGCTATATTTACCGCAAAAAAGCAGAAACTGATTCTTTAAAATTCCCAAAATGAAATTATTTCATTATTATTTATCTTACATATCTTTACCCATGGATATTTTGTTAATAACAAAATATTGCCATGATACATATTTGCAGCACTAAAGAGAAACAATTTTGAGACAAATTATGTTTGCAATAATTTACAAAATTATATACAATGATATTTATAACGAGGCTAAGATGGATTCCCGCCCCACCAGCTAACATTAAATATACCAAAGAAAATTCTGGTATGAGAATTTATTTGTAAGCCCAGAAGCCGTGATTTTTATTATGAAGACAAATTTAAACAGCTTACTAAGTATAGAGGGATTGGTATGTATAAAGTTATTATAGTAGATGATGAGATTTTAATAAGAGAAGGAATTGTTCACGGTGTTCCTTGGGATGAACTCGGGTTTGAAATCATTGGACAAGCAAAAAATGGCGTTGAGGCTGTTGAGTTAATCCGTGAAGATGTACCTGATATTGTGCTAACAGACATAAGAATGCCTAAGATGGACGGAATTGAACTGATAGAATATCTGAAAGCCAATTACCCGCAAGTTAAAATTATCATTATTAGCGGTTACAGTGATGTTGAATATTTTAAAAGTGCCATAAATAACCGGGTTTCAGAATATTTACTAAAGCCCACCGAATATAATGAGTTTGAAAAGGTATTCAAGCATATGAAAGCAGCGCTTGATGAAGAACGAGCCAAAGAAGCGGAGTATAACAAGCTGAAAAAGCATCTGATTGAAAGTCTTCCCTTTATGAAAGAAAAATTTCTCGACAGATTGGTTAAAGGTTATTATACAGACACGGAGCAAGTTAAAGAGAAGCTAAAGTTTTATGAAATCAACCTCATTCAAGATGAGGTGGCGGTTATTGTAATGGAGGTTGATAATTTTTACGTTGTGACAAGCGGGTTTTCCGAGGAAATAAAAGAATTACTGAGATTATCCGTGGTATTAACATCAAATAATGTGTTTCGCGACAGGCAACTGCAAGGTACTTTTTTCTCCAGTAGTAGTGATGAGATTATTGGAATTATTAGCAATAAGGCGCATCCGAAAATAATTATTTCAGCTATTGAGGAGATTCAAAAAAAGATTTATGACTATAAAATGATTACCATTTCAGCTGGAATCAGTGGTAAATGTCCGGATATTATGCATATTCAATTATACTACGAGCAAGCTACACAAGCGTTAAAACAAAAAGTATTTTTCGGAAATCAAAGCATAGTATTTTTCTCTGATATTAATGTAATGGAGACCCCCGACGCTCTGCCGTATTCATTTGATAGCAGCAAATTGATTAATGCTGTGTTTTATGAAGAAGAGCAAAAACTTATAAGTTTTCTTGATGATGTATTCAACCAGTTTGAAAGAAAAATGGTTAAAAAATACGATAATATCGACCGGCTTTGCATTGAAATGCTTTTTATTTTAGCAAGGCACGCTGTACAATATAATATACAACTGGAGGATATTCTTGAAGCTCGCGGAGAGACATATTTCTACTCATATAATTATGATAGTTTATCAACAAAAAAGAAATGGATGTTGAGTGTTCTAACCGAGTTAAATCATATGATAAAGCAAATTCGAAATGATAATGCATCAATTATTATCAGAGTTGTTAAGAACTACTTAGATGAAAATTTCTCAAATAACAGCATCTCTCTCGAGCTGGTAGCCGATATAGTAAATAAAAATCCCGCATATGTCAGTTGTTTATTTAAGAATAAGACAGGGGTTAATTTTAGCGAATATGTTGCTAAATTGAGGGTTAACAAGGCAAAGGAGCATTTAGGTGATGTGCGGGTGAAAATGTATGAGATTTCAAGTATGGTAGGATATGCGGATGCGTCTCATTTTACAAAGATCTTCAAGAAATATACAGGGGTTTTACCTTCCGAATATAGAAAAACAGCAGTTGGGCATGAAGGATAGTGTATAGGGGGATTTGCTATGCTTGGGATTCTTACAGCTTTACGTAAGTCCATAATGAAGCTAAAGTTAAAGCAAAGGTTAATTATTTTAAATGTTTTATCTATTATTATCCCCGCTCTTGCCATAATCTATATAACCATTAGCATGACAAAAGGTATAATGACCCAACAGACTATTAAACTGACGAAAAACACAATTAGTCAGGTATCTAATAATATTGACGCATTAATCAATAATCAGGTAATCCATAGATCTAACATTTTAATGTATGAAGAAAAATTATATGATATGTTGAAAAACAACCTATCCGATGATGCCGAAAAAGAAAGAAAAAAGATGGTTGATATCGTGCTGTACGGCAGCAATGTATCAATATTATCGGTACTAAGCGACTATATAAGCGTTGCAGCTTTATACGGAAAAAATGGAGAGCTGTTCAATTTTTCTCTCCCTGCGGCAAAAGAAGAACTAGTATTAGAAAGACTACAGCAGATGGGTGCTCTAACTAGGAAAAAAAACCATGTTATTAAGTGGTATCCTGCACAGAAGAATTTCTTTACTGTGGAAAAGTCCTTAGATATAAGGCAGGAGTTTGTGGTAATAGCCAGTAGGGCAATCTCTAACCCTAAAACGGGAGAGTATCTCGGAACCCAAATATATACCATATGCGAGCAAGCAATCTACAACTCCTACAGTGACATAGAACTAGGAAAAACCGGGAAGATATTTGTTATTGATAAGGCCGGAAACACTGTTTCTCATAGCAATGAAAATGAGCTATTAAGTTCAGCCATAAACACCGAATTAGTAAATGATATATTAAAAATGGGGGATTCTGTCTTTCATTTCACTATAGACAGAAATAAATTTTTAATCATTACAAAAACATCACAAAAAAGCCAATGGATTACTGTCGGAATGGTTCCTGAAAAAGAGATATATGGAGAGATCAACAATATTATAAATTATATTATGTTGATAATGTTTGCATTTATTATGATATCTTTTGTTTCCATGGTTATTACCGCGGATGAGATTGTAAAACCTATAAAAAAGCTGGAGAAAGCAATAACAGCTGTTGAAAATGGAGATCTAAATATACGTGTCGATATAAAAGGTGATTACGAAATAAGCAAGCTAGGTAGATATTTTAATAGAATGCTCGATCAGATCAACAAGCTTATACAGGATGAGTATGTGCATGAAAGAAAGATAAAAGAAGCGGAATTAAATGTACTTATGGCACAAATAAGCCCTCATTTCTTATACAATACACTTGAATCAATCGTATGGAAAGCCAGGGCTATGAAAGCATATGAAATTAGTGAAATGGCTTCTTCACTCGGAAAGCTTTTCAGAATTTCCATAAGCAAAGGGAATGTAATTGTTTATGTTGAAGAGGAACTTGAACATGTAAAGGCGTATATCAATATCCAAAAGATGAGATACGGAAACAATTTTGATTTTCATTTGGATATCCAGGACGAAAAAGTATTGAAATACAAAACATTGAAGCTATTATTGCAGCCTATTGTAGAGAACTCACTTTCCTATGGGATAGAACACAGCGATAAAAAAGGTATTATACGGATTAAAGTTGTGCAAGATGGTAATAAGCTGACATTCGAGGTTAGTGATAATGGTGCAGGTATTTCCGAAGCGAGGCTTAAAGAAATTAAAAAAAGCATTTATTCAGATGATGAAAAAGAAACTATTAATCAAAATGTTCCACTCAACCAGAAATATTCTCAAGGACCTGGGATCGGTCTTAAAAATATTCATAATAGAATTCAACTTTATTTTGGTGCTGAATACGGAATTCATATCGAAAGCAACGAATATGAAGGTACAGTGGCATATGTGACAGTTCCGGTTCTGGATGAACCGGTTTCAAACGTAAATGAGCATGAAACTTAGCCATATACATAAAACACCCCAGAAAAATAGAATCTACACTATTTTATTTCTCCGTTATTATGATAATGTTTAGTCAAGGGAAAAAAGCAGATCAATGCAAAATGCGGCGGCCGCCTTATCTTTTGCATAGGAGCGTTACCCCAAAATGATTGATTCAAAAAGAAGGAGGGAGCAACAAAGTGAAAAAACTTTCAGGTTTATTGGCATTGACAATAATTGCAATAATGTTTATTTCTGTCTTTTCAGCGTGCGAATCCGGACAGCCTGTTCAGCGAAATCAAACATCCAATACTGAAACTGAAAAGCAAGCGGATGAGGTTGTATTAAAAATCGCTTCCCATTCCATCGAAATGCAAAGTGAAGAGTATAAAAAAATGGTGGAAATGGCAGCTGCAGAGGGTTATAAACTGGATACAATAATGATGCCGCCACCCAAGGATGCAGAAGCCGATAAGCTGCTTGTCAGCCTTATGAGCGGTGATCAGATGGATATCATGTACCAGGCGTATCCAAATGCTAAAAAATTTTATGATGCTGATGTAATAACGCCATTAGATGAGCTGCCGGGTGCTGACAGCTATGATGCAGAAAAAGTTTTCGGCAAATACCTGCCCCGTTTTGACGGCAAGGTTTACGGTTTACCTGCTTTTGTTGATATCTGGCTCACTCTCTACAATAAAAAAATATTTGATGATGCGGGAGTACCATACCCCAAAGCTGAAGAGTGGACTTGGGATAAATACGTTGAAACCGCAAAGAAGCTGACCGATCCTGACAGAGGCATATTTGGTTCTTTCATGGCAGCCTATAATAACTATAACTATATGTATGCTGTCCAAAGCGGTATTCCACATTATAAGAGAGATGGAACATCAAACTATGACGACCCTGTATTTGCTCAGGCGTTAAAATTCTATTATGACCTTGGAAATTTATATAAGATACAACCCGATATCATTACACAAAGGGGTATGAAGCTCCCCAGTGACTCTTTTACAACCGGAAAATACGGAATGTTTGTCTGTGGAGGATGGACTTTGTCACTAATGGCTGATAAAACAAAATACCCCAGGGATTGGAAGTTTGGTATCCTGCCAATGCCTTATCCCGAAGGCAAGAAAAAATCTACTCTCACAGTGGTCGGCTGTTATTTTGTTCCGACTACATCAAAACATAAGAAAGAAGCTTTTGAAGTTGTAAAGCTTTTTGCTGAAAAGAGATATACTCTTGGCTACGGAAGGGTACCCTGCAGGGTTGATCTCTCGCAGAGCGAATTAGACCACTATATTGAAAATGGACTTCTTAATCCCTATAAGGACGATGGCATTACAGTTGCTGACCTGCGTGCTACCTGGTTTGACCCGGTTATGGAAGTGAAGGATGAAAAGGTCATAGGATATGGCGACACATTGATTAATCTGGCATTTGTACAGGAAGGTGAGCTTTATGCCACCGGGAAACAGACACTCGAGGAAACTATGAAAGCCATCAAAGAAAAGGCTGATAAGGCTATACAGGAAAGCAAGGAAAACTAAGTATTATTAATAGCACTAGAATAAAAACAGAAATCCGGGGCTTTAGTCTTTAAGGTTGGCTGGCTTAATGCCCCGGATTTAATATTTGTTTGAAATTGGGTGAAGAGCAATGAGATTAAAGCATTACCGTGATTTGAAAATTTATAAGCAAGAGTCTATTACAGGATATTTATTTATATTACCATACTCAATAGGTTTTTTGCTATTTCAGGGTCTTCCGTTTTTTTTATCATTTATAATAAGCCTGACAAACTTGAGATATGTAAGTAAGCTTGATGAGGTTCGTTTTGTTGGCATCGGTAACTTTACTGCGATGATTCACGATAAGAGTGTTATTGAAGCGATGCTAACATCGTTAAAGTATTGTTTGATGTATGTGCCTTTAACAATGATGCTTGCACTTCTTTTTGCATTAATACTGAATCAGAAGGTTTATGCAAGGAATTTTCTGCGAACACTGTTGTTTATGCCATATGTTTCAAATATTGTTGCTGTTTCGGTGATATTTTCAATTTTACTTTCACCGACAAATGGTCTTGTTAATACATTCCTGAGATCTCTTGGGGTTGAAAATCCTCCAATGTGGCTTTTAGGTACGGAGACAGCACTTCCTACAGTTGTTATGATTGCTTGCTGGCAACAGATGGGAATGCAAATGGTTATATATCTTGCTGCGCTGCAGGATGTTCCGAGAGAGTTGACAGAATCGGCCGAAATTGACGGTGCCAATGCATGGCAGAGGTTTTCAAAGATAATCTTACCGGTGATTTCCCCAACAACATTTTTTCTCACGATAACCACCATAATTGGTTCATTAAAGAACTTTAGTATTATTCAAACATTAACAGAAGGCGGTCCGGGATCATCAACTTCGGTTCTCCCGGTTTCTATTGTAAGAACTGCGTTTGGTTCATTCAGACTCGGTTACGCCAGTGCTCAGGGAATGGTTCTATTTGCTTTTGTCATGCTCATTACAGTCATACAGTGGAGAGGACAAAAGAAATGGGTAAATTACATGTAGATGGGGTGAAATAGATGTCACAAGATAGAATATCTTATGCGAAGAAAAAAAGCTCATGGCTCATAATAGATAAATTAAAGGAAAATGCATTCAATAAAGGTCTTACATTGCTTCTATTTGTTGTTGGAGCAGTAAATATATTTCCATTTTTATTTATGATATCATCGTCATTTAAACCTTTAAATCAGATATTTGAATTTCCTTTCAGGCTTATTCCAAAGGATTTCGTATTGAATAATTATGTCGGACTATTTTCTCCTGATTACTATTTTAAAAGATGGTATGCAAATTCAGCCATAATGGTTTTAAGCACAATAATAGTGAAGTCTATTGTTATAGGTCCTGCCGCATATGCATTTTCCAGGTTAAGGTTTCGCGGTAGGGATAAAATATTTCTTATATTTTTAGCTACTCTCATGATCCCCGGTGATGTGACTATAGTGCCAAGGTATGTTGTATACAAGATGCTTGGAATCACAGATACAATGTGGAGTCTTGTTCTACCGAATGCTTTTGATGTATTTTTTGTGTTTATGCTAAGACAGTTTTTCGTTTCTATACCGTTTACACTTACAGAAGCAGCTATTATTGACGGCTGCAATCATTTCAAGGTTTTTTATAAAATTATACTTCCAAATGCAAAACCCGCTTTTATAACCATGGTTATATTTACGTTTATCTGGGGATGGAATGATTACATGGGACCTTATATCTTCATTACCGATACAAAAAGGCAGATGCTAACTGTTGGAATTCAAATGTTCCAGACAGGTTATGCCGAAAACTACGGGCTTCAAATGGCTGCTGCAGCGCTAACGCTTGTTCCGGTGATTTTGTTATTCCTGTCAGCACAGAAGTTCTTTATTGAGGGAGTAGCTACAAGCGGGATAAAGGGCTAAGGTATGCGCTTTACGCCGCAAGCATTTTATCGAATGCCCTTCAGTGGGGGATTGTTCCCGCTACTAAAGCAGAAATCGGTATATCCTACGCGTATAGAGCAGGTGCCTTAGGGCATTTGATAAACAATTATTAATTTAGGGTGATTATCATCCGATATAAACATGAGAGCATATTATGATAGCTCCAATCATCTATGCAGGAAGGAGTGCCATATTGAACAGAATCAATATATTAGCAATCGTCGGTTCTTTTCATAAAGGATCCTATAACCGGCAATTGGCTTTGGCAGCAAAAGAGATTATCGGAGGTCAAACTGATTTTTCACTGCTCGAATATCAGGATATTCCCTAAAATATAATGTGCTAGGAACCTGTATATGTATCCTTTCGGTGATTCCCTTGTTCGTTGGTGCATTCTTAACCGAAAACGATTTGTTCCTTGCTGTTATGCTATCAATTACAATGGTGTTGGCAGGAGTAGGAGTTGTATTTTTCATTACTGTAGGAATCAATTGGGCGAGCATGGAGAAATTGCTGCAAGAAGGCGACTATACAAGACAAAAGAAGCAAAAATCTCCGTATACCGGTGCAATCGCAACTGTTTATTGGTTAGTAGTGGTTGCAGGATTTCTAGCATACAGTTTTAAAACTAATGATTGGCAAAACAGTTGGATTATCTGGCCAGTGGCTGGTGTATTGTTTGCTGCTATAATGGTCATCTGTAATACGTTCTACAGAAAAGGTAAACAAATATAGAAGCCTATTTTCGGGCTAGGATCGCGTATGGTTAATTACCATAGAGATATTAGCAAAGAACGGTTTGAGAGATATCGCAAACGCTTTAGCCCATATTGCAGCGTAGCGAGCCTGTATTTCTGGGCAGCAGCGGTGGCGCAATTGAAGGAATGAAAGATTATGAAATAAAGAAAAAACGAAGTCAGAAGAGGCAAATGACAAAATGACAAGAGGAGGAGAAAATGTATTACTCGTCACATTATAAATC
>DAIPML010000084.1:0-11842 GCA_036768735.1 Clostridiales bacterium
TTAATATAAACTAATTTAAATCATGTCTGAGAAAATTTCTTTGGACAGTAGTGAAGCGAAAGATAAAATCTGCCCAGTTAAAAGCCGCAGTTAGTGTAAATACACAACTTATTGAGTTGAATTGGGATTTGGGAAAGGAAATCGTGGATAAACAAAGGGAATCAAACTGGGGAGATAATGTCTTGGAACGATTAGCTACTGACCTAAAATTAAGTTTTCCGAATGTAAACGGTTACTCCAGACGAAATTTGTATGTTATTCGCCAATGGTATTTGTTTTACAACTCGGTTTCAGAATTTGTGCCACAAGCTGTGGCACAAATCCGTGGGGACATAACCGTCTCATTATTTCTAAAATAAAGAATACTGACGAAGCCTTATTTTATTGTAATGCTACAATAGAAAACGGCTGGAACAGAGAACAGTTAGAAAATCAATTGAGTAAAAATGACAAATAGTTCTCAAAAACAAACCATCGAAATTTATAAAAATAATGAGCTTCAATAAAATACTCGATAAATACCGTAGAATATCATTTTCCGAAAAAGACAAAGGTGAACGTTTCGAACGCTTAATGAAAGCTTATCTACTTACCGACCCCAAATATACCGCTAAATTTCAAAAAGTGTGGTTATGGAGCGAATTTCCGGGTAAAGACGATTTAGGAGGTGGCGATACCGGCATTGATTTGGTCGCATTGACTATTGAGGGCGATTATTGGGCTATACAATGTAAATGTTATCAAGAAGGTGCAGTAATTGATAAACCTACGGTTGATACTTTCCTTTCAACATCAAGTCGGACTTTCAAAGGAGAAAATTTAAAAACCCAATCTTTCGCTCAACGTTTATGGATTTCCACCACCAATAAATGGGGAACAAACGCAACGCAAGCTATTCAAAACCAAAATCCGCCGGTTATCCGCTTAGGCTTGGCGGATCTGCAAAACGCACCTGTCAATTGGACAGATTTGGAAAAAGGTATTTCCGGTGAAGAAGCCCGGACGGCAAAAAAACAACTTCGTCCACACCAAACCCTTGCACTTAACAAAACCTACGAATATTTTAAAGAGAATGACAGAGGTAAGCTGATTATGGCTTGCGGAACGGGTAAAACTTTCAATTCCCTACGCATTGCCGAAAACGAAACCAACGGTAAAGGCTTGATTCTTTTCCTTGTTCCGTCCATTGCTTTGCTCGGACAAACATTGAACGAGTGGTATGCCGATGCCAACGATCCTATTAATGCGATATGTATTTGTTCCGATCCCGAAATTACCAAGAAACGTAAACAATTAGATGACATAGATACCTCTTCCGTTATCGATTTGGCTTATCCCGCTTCAACCGATGTGAATACAATTTCGCATCAGTTTCGTGCATTACAATTCAGTAAAAATGATGGTTTAACCGTTGTCTTCTCCACCTATCAATCCATAGAAGTAATTGCCAAAGCCCAAAAAGCGTTGGCAGAAGAATTACCTCAATACGCTGAATTTGATTTGATTATTTGCGATGAAGCCCATCGTACCACAGGTGTATCGTTGGCAGGCGAAGACGAATCCGCATTTACCAAAGTACACAACAACGATTTTATAAAAGCCAAGAAACGCCTTTATATGACCGCTACACCTCGTTTATACGACGATAATACTAAAAGCAAAGCCGCGCAAGCAGAGGCTCTGCTTTGTTCGATGGACGATGTGGCAATGTACGGGGATGAAATTTACCGTATTGGTTTTGGCGAAGCCGTAGAAAAAGATTTGCTCACTGACTACAAAGTGCTTGTACTAACATTGAGCGAAAATGATGTGCCTCCTGCCGTGCAGAAGATGATTTCCGACGAAGAAAACGAAATCAATACCGACGATGCCGCCAAACTCATTGGATGTATCAATGCGCTGTCGAAACAGGTTTTGGGTGATGAAGGTATTATCAAAGAAACCGACCCTGCACCTATGCGTCGTGCCGTAGCTTTCTGTCAAAGCATTGCCGCTTCAAAAACCATTACCACCACGTTCAATGCCGCCACCGATGCTTACATTGAAGAGCTTCCTGCCGAAAAGCAGGAATCAATGCAAAAAGTAACGTCTAAACATATCGATGGCACAATGAGCGCCACCGACCGCAATGACCTTTTGGCTTGGCTCAAAACTGAACCCGAAGAACGTGAATGCCGTATTCTTACCAACGTGCGCTGTTTGAGCGAAGGAGTGGACGTCCCTTCACTTGATGCCGTGATGTTCCTTTCGGCACGCAACTCGCAGGTAGATGTGGTGCAATCCGTAGGACGTGTTATGCGCAAAGCTCCCAACAAAAAATACGGTTACATTATTATTCCGGTGGTCATTCCGTCCAATGTAGAAGCCGACAAAGCCTTGAACGATAACGAACGTTATAAAGTAGTGTGGACGGTGTTGAATGCCCTTCGTGCGCACGACGACCGTTTCAATGCCACCGTCAATAAAATCGAACTCAACAAACGCCGTCCTTCGCAAATTATTGTCGGTCGTCCCGAAGTATCTTTCGACGACAACGGAAACCCCGTTTATCCCGATTATGATGGAGACGGCAAATCCAGTAAAGACCTTGCCGAACAACTCTCTTTACAGTTTGAGCAACTGCAATCGGTTGTATTTGCACGTATGGTGCAAAAGGTAGGAGACCGTCGTTATTGGGAGCAGTGGGCAAAGTCTGTTGCCGAAATTGCGCAACGCCAGATAGAACGTATCACCAAGCTTATTGACGAGAATCCCAAACACCAAAAAGCTTTTGATGCTTTCCTCAAAGGATTGCATAAAAACATCAATCCAAGCATCACAAAGACAGAAGCTGTCGAAATGCTTTCGCAGCACATTATCACAAAGCCGGTGTTTAATGCCCTGTTCGAGGGTTATTCCTTTGTGCAAAATAATCCAATGAGCCAGAGTATGCAGAAAATGTTGGATTTGTTGGAGGGAGAAGCCTTGGAAAAAGACACCGAAACGCTTCAAAAATTCTATGAATCGGTCAAAACCCGGGCTTCGGGTATCGACAATGCCGACGGCAAACAACGCATCATTATCGAACTGTACGATAAGTTCTTTAAGACAGCTTTCCCTAAAATGGTAGAGAAACTGGGTATCGTATATACGCCTATTGAGATAGTGGATTTTATCATTCATTCCGTAAACGACATCCTTATTAAAGAGTTCGGACGCACACTTTCCGATGAAAACGTCAATATACTGGACCCATTCACCGGTACAGGTACATTTATTACCCGTTTACTGCAAACTGGTTTAATCAATAAAGAAGATTTACTACGCAAATACACTCATGAAATCTATTGTAATGAAATTGTACTGCTGGCTTATTATATCGCTGCAGTAAATATCGAAAACACATTTCATGATTTGATGGCGGATGTGGTTACTACGCCAACCAAAGTGATTGGACTAAATACCACCGAAGAAAATTTATCTATAGCGGCGGAACCGGAAGCAGAATACCATGTAGCTACAAAGCAAGCCTATCATCCATTTGAAGGAATATGCTTAACCGATACGTTTCAATTGGGAGAAACCGCAGACGGAGAGAAACTCTTCTCTGAAATGTTCCCCCAAAACTCGAAACGGGTACAACGTCAAAAGAAAGCACCGCTTAGAATTATAATGGGCAATCCGCCTTATTCTATTGGTCAACGAAGTGCAAATGATAATGCACAAAATCAATCTTATCCTAAATTAGACCAACGCATAGCAGATACTTATGCAAAGGATAGTAAAGCCACCTCGGTAAAAGCACTTTATGATGCCTATATAAAGGCATTTAGATGGTCGACGGATAGATTAGATAAGCAAGGCGGTGTTATCGCATTCATAACTAATAATGGCTGGTTAGAGAAGGGCGGTTCTGACGGAATGAGAAAGTGCTTCCAAAATGAATTTTCTTCTATCTATGTATTCAATTTAAGAGGGGCTATAAAAGGAAAAAGTGGAGAGGCTGCAAAACGAGAGGGGCAGAATGTATTTGATATTATGACAGGCGTTGCAATTACAATTCTTGTAAAAAAGCCGGGAACTAAAAATTTGTCCGCAGAAATACTTTATAGTGATGTTGGAGATTATCTAAATCGGAAAGAAAAATTTTATATTCTGAGTAAACAGCAAAGTATCTTAAACACTTCTTTACAGAAAAGCAATATTATTCCAAACGAACACGGAGATTGGTTAAATCATAGGACAGACGCATTTTCTGAATTTATTCCAATCACACCGGATAAAAAATTTAATTTAAGATCTCAAAGTTTTTTTGTTGTACATTCTCTTGGAATTAATTCAAATCGTGATGCGTGGGTTTATAACTACTCAAAATCCTTGCTTGTTAAAAATATGAAGGAACACGTGGAATATTATAATAAGCAGGTTGATGAATTTAGGATTGCAAAGAATGATAAGCCAAATTTGTCAGTCAATGACTTCAAAGATAATAATAGCACTAAGATTAGTTGGTCAAGCAGCCTTGTTGATAATTTAAACAGAATGCAAAATGCTTCATTCCAGCCCGAAAAAGTGAATACTGCAATGTATCGTCCATTTGTAAGACAATATTTATATATTGGAGATAAGATGTTACACAGAAGGGGTCAATTTGAGCAACTATTCTCTAATTCAAACTCAAATATACTGATTTGCGTATCCGGTTTAAATACCAGACTGGATAGCACATCTCTGTTTCTAACTAAAAATATTACAGACTTAAATTTATTAGATGCCGGTACTCAATGCTTCCCTCTGTATTACTATGAAGAAAACAATACCACTCAAAAAGGTCTGTTTGATGAGGGTAATGACAACAAGTATATCCGCAGAGATGCCATTAGTGATTTTATTTTTGAAAGAGCCAAAAAGCAATATGGAAAGAATATATCCAAAGAGGATATTTTTTATTATGTATATGGCTTCTTGCATAATAAAGAATACAGAACAACCTTTGCCAATGATTTAAAGAAAATGTTACCACGCCTTCCATTGGTAGATGATGTTCGGGATTTCTGGGCATTCAGCAAAGCCGGTCGCCGGTTAGCCGATTTGCACCTCAATTACGAAAACGTAGAGCCTTACAAAGGTGCAATAGTACTCTATAATCCGCTATCCATTACCGATGCTCTCAGGCAGGTTGGCAAGGAGGATATGGAATACTTGAATTACAGAGTAGAAAAAATGCGCTTTCCCAAAAAGGGACAACTCAACGCCATTATTTACAACAGCCAAATAACTATTGAAAATATACCCGAAAAGGCGTATGAATACGTAGTAAACGGTAAGTCAGCCATCGAGTGGATTATGGATCGTTACCAAATCACTACACATAAAGATAGCGGTATTACCAATAACCCCAACGATTGGGCTACCGAACACAACCAGCCCCGCTATATTTTGGATTTACTGTTAAGTATCATCAATGTAAGTGTGCAGACGGTGGATATTGTCGAGGGATTGCCGAAAGTGAAATTTGAGTAAATAGAATGTTTGTAAAAAATATTGTAATCTATGTACTTATCCAATTTAAAACTCTGGAATTTCAGGAAATTCGGTACAGAAGGCGAAATAGATCTTGAAAAGCCGGACTTGAATTTAAATCTTACAAAGGGTTTGAATGTAGTTATTGGCGAAAACGATTCGGGCAAAACTGCTATTATTGATGCCATAAAACTTGTCCTAAAAACGCATAGCTACGATTATATCAGGATTGACAATAAAGACTTTTTTAATGAGGCTAACCGTTTCAGAATAGAATTGACTTTTGTGGATTTAACGCCAGACGAAGCAAAAAATTTCACAGAATGGTTAGGCTGGACAGATGCAGGAGATGATGTCAAGCCATTTCTGAAAATAAATTACGATGTAAGACGGCAAGCCAAAAAGATTTTACCTACAGATATAAAAGCGGGTGTTGATAATGACGGTTATTTGCTCGTGGCAGAAGTAAAAGATTATCTAAAAGCAACGTATTTAAAGCCATTGAGGGATGCCGAAAATGAATTGATTGCTAAACGTAATTCAAGGTTATCTCAAATTCTTTTGGGCGATGAGGCATTTAAAGGAAGAGAAGATACGAACGAATTAGTTCATATTTTTTCTGGTCTTAAAACAAATTTAGAAAACTATTTCAAAGGTGAGTTTGAAGTTAAAATCACCAACGAAGCGGGCGAAGAACAAATAATTAGGCCGGAAGAGGGTAAACAGATAAAAGATAAGATTGATGGTTACATTAAAAATTTCTATGGCAATGAATATGAAACCGAATTTAATGCATCCTCAAATGACATAAAAAGCATACTTGAAAAACTTACTTTATCACTAAAAAATGAGTCTAATCCCGGTTTAGGAACATTGAATCGTTTGTTTATGGCTGCTGAACTACTCCATTTGAACAAATCAAACTGGAGTGGTTTACGTTTGGGTTTGGTGGAAGAATTGGAAGCACACTTACACCCACAAGCACAAATGCAGGTAATAGAAGCTTTTCAAAAGCAAGATACTATTCAGCTTATTCTTACCACGCACAGCCCAAATTTAGCTTCCAAACTAAAACTTGAAAATCTGATTATTTGTAACAATGGCAATGCTTTTCCAATGGGAGAAGCATATACCCAATTAGGTAAAGATGACTACAAATTTTTAGAAAAATTTCTTGACACCACAAAAGCAAATCTATTTTTTGCAAAAGGCGTAATTTTGGTAGAAGGTTGGGCTGAAGAAATTCTCATTCCAAGCATTGCAAAAGCAATTGGAATCAATTTGACAGAAAAGGGCGTTTCAGTTGTAAACATCGGGCATACAGGTTTTGACCATTATGCTAAGATTTATCTTAGGAAAGAAGAGCCGTATCTGACAATTCCAGTGGCTGTGATCACAGATGCAGACATAAAAGAGTACAAAAAAGTCCTCATGTTAGATGAGAATGATAAACCAATAAAAGATGCAAATGGTAAAAATCAGTATGAATATGTGAAAAGAGATGCGGATACTTTTGAACAAGAAACGCAGGAGGAAATCGTAGCAATAAATGGAAAATCAGAGCAAAAAGTAAAATACTTTCCTGCTCCGAAATGGACTTTAGAATATTCATTGTTTAAATCGTCAAGTTTAACAACGGTGTTTCAAGATGCAACAAAATCTATTCATACAGGAACAGATTGGGATACAGATTTTGAAAAAGCACTTGCCGAAAAACTGATAAACAAAGGACTGAAAAAAACTGAAATTGCTTATCAAATAGCCAATGCAATTGATGAAGATTTGACCAAATATGAAAAAGGTGAAATTGCTGTAAAGACAATTCAAATTCCAACAGATGATGAAAACGACACCGTTAATTATCTTGTAAAGGCCATTAGATATGCCGCAGGAAATTAACATAACGGACGAAGATATTCGCTATGCAGAAAGTATTCTACTTCCTGATAGAAAAGTAGTGTTTGATGACGAACGAAAAACATTTATTCGTAACCTTAGCACAATAGATTTAAAAGCTGTCCCAGGTAGTGGAAAAACAACAGCCTTGCTGGCGAAGTTGATTGTTTTAGAACGTAAACTTCCTTTTACAGATGGTTCTGGAGTTTTAGTCTTATCGCATACCAACGCAGCCATTGACGAGGTAAAGGATAAAATACAAAAACATTGCCCTAAACTTTTTTCTTACCCAAATTTCATTGGAACAATTCAAAGTTTTGTTGATGAGTTCTTGGCTATTCCGTTTTATATCACAAAATTCCAGAAAAAACCAAATAGAATTGATAACGAAATATACAATGAAGTTGCTACAAATCGTTTTAATAATCTTCCAAATTCAGCGGCAAAAGCTTGGTTAATGAGACAACACGACCCGGAAAGTTTATTTAAAAACTTGCGCTTTGATGTAAACTTCAATTTAACAAAAGGGATGAATGGTTCAATTAGCTTGCGTAGTGATACCAATTCGGCTACATATAAGACTTTCAAAACAATTAAGCTTCAGATTTTAAAATCAGGTTTTCTAAATTATGATGATGCTTACTTTCTGGCAGAACTTTATTTAAAGCATATCCCTAAAATCAAAACCATACTACAAAAACGTTTCTCTTTTGTTTTTGTGGACGAAATGCAGGATATGGACACACATCAGTATAATTTGTTAGAAAAACTATTCTATGACGAAGGGAATAGCATTTCAATAATTCAACGAATAGGTGATAAAAATCAAGCAATCTATAATTCAGTAAAAGCAACAGATGTATGGGCAGATAGAGCAGATGTCTTAAGATTAAGCGGCAGCCCACGACTTAGTAAACCAATAGCTGATGTAGTGAAAAAATTTGCTTTATACAGCGATGCCAATTTCGATATTGTTGGATTGAACGAATGTAGCATAAAACCTCATATTTTGGTTTTTGAAAACGAAACAATCAATAATATCATTCCTTATTTTGCCCGAATAGTAAAGGAATACAAAGTAAATGGAAGCTTAACATCAAATAGATCAATTAAAGTTATTTGCTGGAATACAGACTGGAAAGGTGATGATGACAGTCGACAAAATGCGGCAAAACTCAGATTAGAGGATTATCATAAAGGTTTCAAAAAAGAAAAAAGCAAACCTCTGCAAGATTACGATTGCTTGAAAAGTTATTTGCTTTATTACGATAAAAACAAGAAGACATTAGAGCCTTTGCGAAAAAACATCTTAAACGCTTTCCTGAAAATATTGCGTTTAGAGAATATCAATACTTTGGACGACCGCCCTTACACCAAGAAAAAGATGATTGATTTTATCAGGGAGAAAGATTTTCAAAAATATGATGAGTTAAACCTGAATCTTTACAATTGGTCAATTGGAATAATAAAGGGAAAAACAAATGAAGTTTGGAACGAAATAAAAGAATACGTGCCGATTTTTTTCGCTATCTTTTCTGAAAACGCACTTTCTGTAAGCCCCACATTCATCAACACTGGTGCAGAAGAAATTCCAGTTGTCGCTAATGCAGAAGAAATAGAAATGACCAATTGTTATAAAGAAGATGGTCTTGAAATAGAGATCACAAGTGTTCACGCAGTAAAAGGACAGACACATTGTGCAACTTTGTATTTAGAATCATATTTTCAAAAAGACGGAAAAGGAGCAAATGCAAAATCTTACGAATCGCAACGTTTAGCACAACAGTTTTTAGGCAACCCTATTCAGGTTAATGTTGGCGACAGAGTAAAACAATCTGTAAAAATGGCTTATGTAGGATTTTCACGACCAACGGATTTGCTTTGTATCGCTGTACATAAAGACAGGTTTGACAGCTTACTAAATAGAATAAATAGACAAGAATGGGAAATAAAAGAGGTTCCAGCGAACGCACGGATGTAAGCATATTTGCATCAAAGCCTCGCCTCGTTAGATGAAGATAAAATGACGAATATTCAAAATTACAGCAGGCACATCATGTATTGAGATTTTTATTGTATTCTGCCCTAATACACGATTTCATTTATAAATTCATGTTGCTAATGTAAGGGCTTTGTTAATACGAGTAGATTATCTGCCAATATTTTATTGTTCAACTACTTAAAAGAGTTATTTTTGTAGGGGAAAATTATATAAAACGAGATTTTATGAAATCGATTATTTTAGATTATGCAACTGAGCGAAAAGGAGATATTAAGACAATATATCAATATGATTTTTTTGAATCTTTAAATGTTATTACTGTCAATAATAGGAAAATGGCTTTTATAGAGTCATCTCATAAGGATATTTATTTACTTACTAAAACAAAAGTCAGGAACGAAAGCGATGATGAAACCAGCGATCTGTTAGAATTGCAAACAAAAACGAGGGTCAGGAGCGAGAGTGATGATGAATTGAATCTCCTTTTGGAATTGCAGACAAAAACATTTACAAACCAAGAACGTGATGACTAAGGTTTTAATTATAACGAATAAAAGTGACTTAACTTCGGACTTCATTGTTAAACGGCTAAAAGAAAGGAGTATTTCTTTTTATAGATTTAATACTGAAGAATTATGTAAAAGTGTTTTTGTTACTTTTGATTTTCACAAGAATGTTTTTATACTTTCAGATACTATCCTAAGCAGGCAGTTTAATATTAAAGAGTTTAGTGCCGTTTACTTTAGAAGGCCTGAACTTCCGAATATAAATCATGATGGATTAAGCAGTGGTGAAATTCAATTTCTTAGAAATGAGTTTTATTATACTTTAGAGGGATTATACAAAATACTGAAAGATTTATATTGGGTAAGTCCAGTTTATGCAATAAGAGAGGCCGAAAATAAGATTTATCAATTAGAACTTGCAAAATCGGTAGGATTTTGTATCCCTGATAGCATTATAACCAATATATATACTGATTCATTGGATTTTTATAATAGAAACGAATCAAATTGTATTATTAAGCCAATAAAGTCAGGACTTATCGAAGATGTAAACACACCAAAGGTTGTTTTCACTAACTTATTAAAAGAAAAACCCCAAAGAGAACAAATAGAATTATCTCCTAATTTTTTTCAAGCTCATATTAAAAAAACATATGATGTGAGAGTTACTATGGTAGGAGACAAAGCGTTTGCCGTATTAATTGATTCTCAAAATAATTGTGAAACGCTCGTTGATTGGCGTAGAGGTGAATTCCCTTTAAAGCATACTAAAATAGAATTGTCTGATAAAATATTAAAGCAATGTATTGCCTTGCTCAAAACTCTCCATCTTCGATTTGGTGCAATTGATTTTATTTTGGATACAAATGAGGACTTTATCTTTCTTGAAATAAATCCTAATGGACAATGGGCGTGGATAGAAAAACAAACGGGATATGACATATCGAATGAAATTGTAAACTTACTTGAATATGAATTTTTTTAGTAGAATGCGAGAATTCTTTTGGCCATTATTGGAAAAGGATAAAGAGAAAGACAAAAAAAACTCACTTTTTAGTTTAGATGTAAATGAAATAACAGTTGATAGTGCTCATTTACAAGAAACGCTTGGATATGTCATAGATTGTTACAATTCCGAATCTGACAGAAGAAAAGGTATCGAAAGTAAAGCTTCATTGTTTATTGGAACAATTAGTGTTGTAACATCGGTTGTACTTGGGGTGACGTCAATTCTTGTCAAAGAAATTGAGTTTGACCTAACAGTTCTTTTTTTAATTGTTCTTCTGTTTATTCTAACTATTTATATGTCAAGAACTATATGGTTCTCCATCCAAGCTTTAGAACGAAAAGCTTATCATATTTTTTCAGTTGAAGATGTTCTTATTAATGATTCTAATGAAGAGTATTACAAAAAGTTAATAGCAAAAATTGCAAACATAATATACCACAATACTTCAATTATCAATAGTAAAGTGGATAGTATGACAATGGCTCAAGAATATTTTAAGAGAGCAATTGTGACTGTTGTTCTGTATTCCTTTATAATCCTATTATTTTTTATATCAAAATCAGGTATTGATTTTTCTTCTTATTTAGAGAGATTTATTGATCTGATAAATAGAATACACATAAATGGTTGGAATACTTTGATCCTATATATTCTTTCGATTACTTCCATAATATTGAGTTTGATTGCAGTCTGGAGACAAAATAAAAAATAAAAAACATGTTTTATCAGGAAAAAACAAGGTCTTCATAATTGATTCTTATTAGGGTTAACTTAAATTTTCAGACTTTCTCAAAAATGCGGACAAATTGCGGACACGGGAAGCAAAACAAAAACGCTAAATATTTTATTATTAAATATTTAGCGTTTTAAAATAGTACCCAGAGCCGGGATCGAACCGGCATGGAAGTGAATCCACTGGTGTTTGAG
>DAIPML010000085.1:0-11837 GCA_036768735.1 Clostridiales bacterium
CAACCGGGGCTGGTCGCAAACTTCGTTTGCTGCTCGCCCATGCAACCGGGGTGTGCTGAAAATATAGCTTGCTACGCAAGAACATAAATTAGAGTACGTCATTTTGCTTCGCAAAAAACGGGTCTAAGCAATTTCTTCCGTTATTTTAAAAAAAGACACTGCGGACTATTTATGCCCACAGCGCCTGTGCTGTCAATGGAATCAGTATAACATGTGAAAGACTAGTTTGCAAGAGCTTTTTAGTCCCATATCTGTACGTGTTATACCTGAAAGTGTTACTATTCAGTGATAGGTGAACAGCTAAAATCCGCGGGCTCCGGTCCTGGGTGTTTCATTCCTTGGATGTAACCAGCAAGCCGGTTACGCATTAAGGTAGTGCATTTTAAACAAGTTTAAAAGCACGACCAAAGCACGTACTTTTTTACCCGCCCTTAGCTTATCATTATTTTTGAATGCGGCCTCCATATCCCGGGTCGCTCAAACACACGCTCTTAGCTTGTTACGGGTAGTAGTGCTTCGAAGTATGTTGCCCTGCGTCACTGAAATCACCCAGGCCACCCGCTACTTCTTTTTGAACCTCTGAATAGACACCTGAAAGTTACTGTTTACAGGTAATGAGGAGACATAGGTGTGCAATATCAGAAAGCTTCACAAAATGAACTACGCTAATATAGCGTATTTTTAACGGTTTGTAAAAAAACGTATGCTGAACTATACAGCTATTGCATACGAAGCGTAGTTTCCGTTATTGCATGGCTATATCTCAAAATATAGAGGGTATGAACAATAAAATGAGGTGAAATAAATTCTGAGAAATATTAAGTTTGTGTTACAAAAAATTAATAATTTTTTATTTTTGAATTTAAAAGCAGATCTGGTATAGAGAAAGGAATGAATATACAATATGTTGTGGTTGTTAGAAAAGACATAATTGTTAAATAAAGTGCCGTATTTATTTTTATTCAATATGGGGTTGACGGATATTGATTGAATGGGGTAAAATACAAATAAAGTGGTGATGAGTGGGGGATAATGGTGACAAGTGGAACTCCACAAAAGGGGTGAAAACGGTGCTAATCGGTAAACATACCAATACGTTAGACCTTAAAGGCAGGGTTATTATACCGGCAGCATTCCGTTATGACCTGGATGATAAATTCATTCTCACCAAGGGTATTGAACAATGCCTGTACATATATCCAAAGGAAGAATGGCTTGTGCTGGTTGAAAAATTAAAAAAAGATATGCCCTCATCTAAAAAGAGCAACCGTGAAGCCAGAAAGTTTTTTTCTTCCAATGCTGTTGAATGTGAAGTGGATAAACAGGGTAGAATACTAATACCCCAACATTTGAGAGAATACGCCACACTTGATAAGGAGCTTTTATTCGTAGGAGACCTAAACAAAGTGGAAATATGGAATCCTGAGAAATATGAAGAGTGTGATGCAGAAATGGTTGGGAACTTGCTTGAAGAAATGAATATAGACTTTTAGTTCCAAGGACGTGCAAAATGGATTTTTCACATAAACCGGTTTTACTTGAAGAGTGTATAAAGGGTCTGAATATTCGAACAGACGGAATTTATGTAGACGGCACTTTAGGTGGTGCCGGACACTCAGAGGAGATACTCAAAAGACTCAGAAAAAACGGTTTGTTGATAGGTATAGATCAGGACAGAGATGCTATTGACGCATCATATAAAAGATTAAGTAATGTAGACACTAATGGTAAATTTATTGCTATACATGCGAACTTTGAAAACATAAGACAAATCCTGAAAGAACAAAAGATAAAATCCGTAAACGGAATATTACTAGATCTCGGTGTTTCTTCTCATCAACTGGACATTGGAGAAAGGGGATTCCGTTATCTGGAGGATGCTCCGCTGGATATGCGAATGGACAAAAACACAGGCTTTAGTGCTAAAGACCTTGTAAACACCTGGTCAAAGGAAGAGATCACAAGAATCATTCGTGAATACGGAGAAGAGAAGTGGGCATCAAGAATTGCAGAATTCATTTGTGAGGCTCGGCAGCATAGAAGCATTGAAACAACAATGCAAATGGTTGACATTATAAAATCCGCTGTCCCCGCAGCAGCAAGAAGAGACGGTCCACACCCCGCAAGAAGAACCTTTCAAGCAATCAGGATAGCGGTCAACCGTGAACTTGATGTTTTGGAAAGAGTACTACCAGAAGCTTTGGAATGCCTTGCCGAGGGAGGTAGATTATGTGTAATCACCTTTCACTCCCTTGAAGACAGAATTGTAAAAAACTTTATCCGGGATAAATCTGGAAGGTGTAAGTGCCCGCCAAGCTTCCCGCAATGCGTATGCGGAGCGGTTAAAGAACTGAAAGCAATCACAACGAAACCTATTATACCGACAGCTGAGGAACTCAAAGTAAACAACAGAGCGCGCAGTGCAAAGCTACGAATCTCTGAAAAGCTTTAATACCTCGACGTATAGGCAAGCATTTAAAACAATATGAGAAATTTGAGTAAGTTAGGTATTTAAGCAAAAGAAAAATGAAAAAAACACTAAAGAAAAAGAATCAAACGAATAGCACTGAACAACACCAAAGAAAAAACAATCAAACGAGTAGCGCTAAATAACACTAAAGAAAAAACAACCAAAGTACAAAAGATAAAAATTTGAAGCACAAAAGATTTTTAAAAAAAGGTTTTAACAAAAGATTTTAACAAAAGATTTTAACAAAAGATTCTAACTAAAAAGGTTTTACCGGAAGATTTCTACTACGTTAATAAAAACTAAAAAGCTACAGATTAAAAAGGTAAAAAGATGGGTTCGCTCGCCCCTAAAACTTCGCATATTTTCAACCATTAGGATAAAAAATACGCCGTGGTGAGCATAAAACAAAAGAAAAGTAAAAGAATGTACGTAAGAAAAAATCAAAAGATAGTATACGAAAGATAAAATTATTAAATTACTAAAGAAAAAAATCAGGAAAAAAGTTAAATTACAAAAGAAAAGCAGAATTAACTTACTAAAGAAAAACAAAATTAACTTACTAAAGAAAACAAAATTTACTTACAAAAGAAAAAACCTAAAAAGAACACAAATGAAAAGTCATTAGACAATCAGAAAACAAAAGAGCTTTATCTAACTTTAAAACCCTCGGTCAGTTTTCTGACCATTGGGTTTGTTGTTTTCTAAAGTGGGCTTTGCCCACAACCAAATAGCAGAACCTTATAGCTGCAAAACATCAAATTCTTGTTTTTATTTGTTGTTTTGCAGCAATAAGGTGCTAAGGCGGTTTTCAAGTGAGGTGAAAAAATGGATTCTCGGTATAATTATATTTATGGCTCAGCGGCGCCGAAACTACCGGAAAAGCCCGCAAGAGAACAACAAAGGGTGAGGAGGCGTAAGCCTGTCCGGAAAAAAGCTGTACAGCCGGAAGTTGCTGTTTTTCCTCTCGTACAGATGGTTGTCTGTATTCTAATAGGGTTTGGTATCTTATTTACAATGATCAGCAGGTTTAGCGTTATTACAGAGATGAATTGTGAATTATCTGCACTTGTCGGTGAATACGAAGAACTAAAGGACAATAACAGAAGGCTTCAGGCTGAAATTAGTGCAAGAATTAATCTTGAAAAAGTGCGGACGATTGCTGAGAATGAACTTAACATGAAAATGCCGGATAGTTATCAAAGAATACCTGTAAAAATACCAAAGGTAAACTACAGCTTGGTTATGCAGGAAATAGGCAAAGAAGAAAAATCATCTTTAAAATCATTAATAATGGCTTATTTTGGCAAGTAGCTGCTATTTGCTTTATGCTAACAAAAATTGTAGTCAAGTTAATGGCTTGCACCGAATATAAATATAGGGAGAATGAAATGGGACAATGGATTGAAAGGCAGGAAAACGAATATCTTCGTGAATGCGGCAATCTATAGTCCTTTTTTGCAATTATAGGTTGATTTATTTCCTGCTCAAGGAGGTTCCAAATGGCAGCAAATATTACAAGAACAAAAAAGAGATCACTGGTGCTCTTAATAGCTTATTCGATTATAATAATTACATTGATATCTAGGGTTGGGTATTATCAGATCGTAAAGGGCGAGGAATACTCAAAAAAAGCTTATTTGAACCAGACTCTTAACCGTATAATCAACCCTAAAAGGGGTACAATTTACGACCGAAACGGAAAGGATTTGGCGATCAGTGCATCGGTTGATACTATCTCTGTAAATCCACAGGATTTTAGAGATAAAATGAAAGAAACACCTGAATTAGTTGATAAAATTGCAGCTGATCTGTCTCAGATATTGGATATGGAGCCCGAAACGGTAAAAAGCAGGTTAACGGCAAAGGTATGCTGGGCATATATAAAAAGGAAGGTTGATAAGGATATTGGAACCCAGGTGCGTGAGTATCTAATTGAAAATAGCGTACCGAGCATTTATGTTGATGAAGATTCAAAACGCTTTTACCCAAATGGAACACTTGCGTCCCATGTTCTTGGCTTTACCGGGGTTGACGATCAGGGGCTTAATGGCATCGAAAAATACTTTGATCAGGAGCTGAGCGGTGAACCGGGAATGATTATGAGCGAATTTGACGCCGGCGGGAGACAGGTGAAATATAGTCCGGAAACATATGTGGAGCCGGTTGATGGTTATGATTTATACTTAACCATAGACGAGACAATTCAATATTTTACTGAAAAAACCCTTGAGAAAGCAATGCTGGATTATAACCTGAAGCGGGGGGCTGCTGCGATTGTTATGAAACCGACTACAGGTGAGATTCTTGCAATGGCATCAAAACATGATTATGATCCTAATGATCCATATGCAAAACCTGATTTTCTTGAAAATGATGAATGGGAAGGCCGATCAAGCAATGAGGATGTTGAGTTCCTTTTCCAGACTGTTTTCAGAAACAAGGCATTGATGGATACATATGAACCGGGCTCAACGTTTAAAGCCATCACCGCATCTGCAGCTTTAGAGGAAGGTGTTGTCACTCCTGATACAAATTTTGTATGCTCAACCGTACATATAGCCGGATACAATATTAATTGTTGGAAACACGGCGGGCATGGCGCTGAAACCTTTCGTTTAGGTGTATATAATTCATGTAACCCGGTGTTTGTAAAAACCGGTTTAGCGTTAGGAATCAGTAAATTCTATCAGTATGCGAGGAATTTTGGCTTCATGGAGAAAACAGGCATAACGCTAAACGGCGAGCCGAAAGATGATGAATATCAATGGCATAAGAAGCCCCAGGAAATTGATTTAGCGGTTAGCTCATTCGGTCAGTGCTTTACGATTTCCCCACTTCAATTGGTTACTGCCTATAGCGCAATCGCCAATGGCGGGAATCTTATGAAACCGATTATTGTAAAGCAAATAAGCGACAGTAACGGAAACATTGTTGAAAAAAATGAGCCCCAGGTAGTAAGAAAGGTGATCTCACAGCAAACCTCCGATACCCTGCGAGAGATTCTTGAAGGGGTTGTATCAGTGGGAACCGGGAAAAATGCATATATAAGTGGCTATAGAATTGCAGGTAAAACAGGTACATCGGAAACTAATGAAACAGAAACCGAAGGGCGTTATATCGCATCCTTTGCAGCATTTGCTCCTGCTGATAATCCTGAAATAGCTTTACTTATTGTTTTGGATCATCCGCAGGTCTATCCGCACTCAGGTGGTATGCTTGCAGCTCCCATCGCAGGTAAGCTTATTGAAGAAATATTAGACTATCTGAGGGTTGAACGCGTATATACTGAATTAGATAAGCAATTGATGTTGAAGGAAATGTATGTTCCTGAGGTAAGGAATATGACAGTGGCGGAAGCCAAGGCAAAGCTAAAAAATTATGAGCTTAATTATATCATTGAGGGTGAAGATAAAGGTGAAAGTGCTATAGTAATAGAGCAGACGCCTAAGCCTAATAGTAGTGTACCAAGCGGATCAACTGTAATTCTATATACATATAAGCCGGAAGAGGAGCTGCCTGTAAAAATGCCGGATGTTTTAAATAAGAATATAAGCGAAGCGGCCGAGACTTTGAAAGCAGCGGGTCTAAATATAAAGGTTGAAGGCATGGGACAGGCGCACAGGCAAGAGTTTGAGCCAGGCAAGGAGCTGTATAAAGGACAGGTCGTTACTATTTGGTTTGAGCATACCGAAACGGATTAGGAGGGATTTTATGGAGCTGAAAAAGCTGGTTGAGGGGTTGGATATACAAAGTGTTAAGGGAGCCTTGAATGGAGATATAACCAGGGTGGTGTATGATTCGAGAAGAGCTGTTCCGGGTTCTCTGTTTGTATGCATAGATGGGTTTAAAACGGACGGGCATAAATATATACATTCGGCACTTGAAAATGGAGCTTCCGCACTTTTGGTAGAAAAGGATATTGCTGCACCGGAAGGTGTGACAGTTATTAAGGTTTCAGATACACGATATGCGTTGGCACATGTATCAGCTGCTTTTTTCCAGCATCCGTCTGATTCGTTCTGTCTTGTTGGAATAACAGGCACAAAGGGAAAAACTACGACCACATATATGGTTAAATCAATACTCGAAAAGGCAAAGCAGACTGTGGGCATAATAGGTACGGTTGCCAACAGTATAGGCATAGAAAAAATACCGGCTCAAAGAACCACTCCCGAGTCTTACGATCTTCAGGAAATGTTCGATAAAATGAAAGACAAAGGCGCAGACACAGTGGCAATGGAGGTTTCCTCACAAGGCTTAAAATTGCACAGGGTAGCAGCTTCTAAATTTAAAATTGGCGTGTTTACGAATTTTTCGCAGGATCACATTGGCGGAGATGAGCATCCGGATATGGAGGACTACCTTAAATCAAAGATAATGCTTTTTGCTATGGCTGAACACGGTTTGGTAAATATAGATTCGGAAAGAGCAGATAGGGTTATAGCTGAAAGTAAATGCCCATGCTTAACTTATGGTATTAATAATAAGGCTGATATTATGGCTGAAAATATTATTACTCACCCGGAAAAGGTTGAATTTCAAGCTGTAACACCATGGTTTTCATGCCCTATGGAAGTCTCCGTTCCCGGACTATTCAGCGTTTATAACGCTTTGGCCGCCATAGGCATTGCCGGAATGATGGGAATATCAAAGGAGCATATTAAACAGGGGTTAATGGACATCCATATTCCGGGAAGGGCTGAGGTTGTGCCCATACCGGGAAAACCTTATACTGTAATGATTGATTATGCCCATACGCCGGATAGCCTTAAGAATATTCTATCAACGGTAAAAAGCTTTGTGCCAAGCCGCCTGATTAGTGTATTTGGGTGCGGTGGTGATCGTGATAAGAGTAAGAGACCTCAAATGGGCAAAATATCCGGTGAAATTGCTGATTTTACAATTATAACCTCTGACAATCCAAGGACAGAAGAGCCTGAGGCTATTATCAGGGATATTGAGGAAGGAATGAAGCAAACAAACGGCCAATACACAGTTATAACAGATAGAACTATGGCAATAAGGTATGCAATGGAGCATGCACAAGATGGAGATATTATTGTTTTATCTGGAAAAGGTCACGAGACCTACCAGATATTTAAAGACAATACCATACATTACGACGAACGGGAAATTGTTAAAGAAATACTCGATGATTTGGAGTGAAAAACATGGATAATCTAAGGGCGAGCATTATATCAGAGTGGATTGCAGGAACGCTTACCGGCTGCGGCAATATTGAGGTGCACAAAATAAGCACGGATACAAGAACGCTGGAGGAAGGGAGCATGTTCATTGCCATCCGAGGTGAAAGAACAGACGGGCACAAGTATATAAAAAATGCTTTTGAAAAGGGAGCTTCGGTAGTCGTTACTGAAGTGCCTGTTGAAGCGCCCGATGGTTGTTCGGTTATTGTTGTGGATGACACTATTAAAGCATTAGGGGTTATGGCAAAAAAATATATTAAATCATTTAATATTCCTGTTGTGGGGATTACGGGTAGTGTGGGGAAAACCACTGCCAAGGAAATGATAGCGCAAATCCTGTCAACAGAGTATAATGTTCATAAAACAGTAGGGAACTACAATAATCATATCGGTTTGCCGTTATCTGTTCTTGAGCTTAAGCATGAGCACACAGCCGCGGTCTTTGAGATGGGCATGAGCTCTTTGGGAGAGATTGAGTACCTTTCAGATATCATCAGACCGGATATAGGAGTTATCACAAACATAGGCATGTCACATATTGAAAAGCTTGGGACAAGACAAAACATTCTTAGAGCAAAGCTTGAAATAATAAAGGGTTTGAAGGAAAACGGCAAGCTTATTTTAAACGGGGATGATGAGCTGTTATCCGGATTAAACGGGTTGTTGCCAATACCACTGATTTTTTACGGTACTTACGAAACCAGCAAGCTTAATGCGTTTGGAATTGAATCTTTAGGCGAGGCAGGGGTTCGGTTCACTGTTAATCTTAGGAATGAGGATGTCGAAATTGTATTACCGGCTCCCGGAATACATAATGTGTCAAATGCATTAGCAGCTATTGCATGTGCTATGGAACTTAATGTTTCAAACGAGAATATTAAAAATGGTCTCGCAAAGTATTCTCAAGAAAAAATGAGGCTTAACATTATCAAGTACGACAGCGGTATAAAGGTTATAAATGATTCATACAATTCAGCCCCTGCTTCGGCATTGGCATCACTGTCTGTTCTGAGGGAGGTTGCCGGTGAAAAAAGAAGCATTGCAGTTCTGGGTGATATGTTTGAGCTTGGAGAATATGCTCGTGAAGCTCATCGCCAGGTAGGTGCTTCAGTTGTGCGCGAGCACATCGGTCATCTTGTGGCGATTGGGAATCTGGCACGGGATTATGTTCAAGGGGCATTAGAAGCAGGTATGAATGAAGAAAATATAAAGCATTTTATTACCATTGAGCAAGCAATTCCATATTTAAGTGATTTTTTTGAGCCGGAGGACATAGTCTTGTTTAAGGGCTCAAGGGGAATGAATCTTGAAAAGGTAATAGAAGGGGTTTTTGGAACGTTAAATATTTAAGTGCGTGTATGCATCGGCGTACTACATATGTTAATCTTAGAAATTCAACATGTACAGACACGATTTGATGCACGTGCCATTTGTTTGGCATAGCCCTGAACAGGCACATGTGCAAAATAAATTGAAAAAGAAATAATTTGCAAATATCGTCGAACAAAATTGTCTTCTTTTTCAATTTATATATATACACAAGAGTTATTAAGAATACTGTTTGTTTTAGCAATGATTTTGCATTTGTAGACCGGAGGAAAAAACTATGGGGATAACGGATATTAGGATACCGGATCAAATTATATATTTTGTAGCAGCTTTCGCTTTGGCATTATTGTCTGGAGCTATTTTGATTCCATTTTTACGACGTTTAAAATTCGGTCAGACTATTAGGGATGACGGCCCCAAAACCCACCTTGTTAAACAGGGAATACCAACAATGGGTGGGTTCATGTTTTTAGTTCCTCTTGTTATAATAGGCGGTTATTTTGCATTAACAGATAAAAATATGGCAGCTTTAGTTCTCACAACCCTAGGGTTTGGAGCGGTAGGCTTTATAGATGATTTTTTGAAGATAAAAAGGAAAAGTAAGGACGGGCTCAAACCAAAACAAAAAATCATTGGTCTCTTGGTTGTTTCTGCATGTTTCACAGCATATGTTGTTACAATGACGGATTGCGGGAATAAAACGGTAATCCCGTTTATCGGTCTTGATAATCCATTAACGGTACCAATTTTTTTGTTTATTCCCTTCTGTCTTTTTATGCTGCTCAGCTACACCAATGCTGTTAATTTGACTGATGGCGTTGATGGCCTTGCCGGAAGTATAACAATGATTGTGTTGGTGTTTTTTACTGTAGTGTCAATGCTGAACAGTGAATGGAACTCTATAAAATTGTTTTGTGCTATTCTCTCAGGGGGATGCCTTGGATTTTTGGCGTATAACCTGTATCCGGCAAAGGTTATTATGGGGGACATTGGTTCTCTGGCACTAGGAGGAGCAGTGGCTTCCGTTTCAATTCTACTCCAGATGCCCTTTATTCTTGTAATTGCCGGGATGGTTTATTTTATAGAAAATATATCGGTTATTTTGCAGGTTGCTTATTTTAAAAAAACTGGAAAGCGAATATTTAAGATGGCGCCGATACATCATCATTTTGAGCTGTCTGGTTGGAAAGAAACAAAGGTTGTTACCGTATTCTTGATTTCTACTGTAATATTTTGTGCAATAGCATTTTATGCCTTGAGGTGATTATGAGAAGAAGGGACTTTGATTACTGGATATTAATAACTATTCTTTTGCTCCTAACGTTAGGTGTCAGCATGGTGTATAGCGCCAGCTCTTATTATGCCTTACGAAAGTTTGATAACAAAGAATATTTTTTAATGAGGCAGCTTACATGGGCAGCGGTTGGAATTGTTGCAATGCTTATTTTTTCACGCTTGGATTACAGAAAGATTGCCCGTCTTTCACCCATAATGATGCTTGTTAGCATAATACTCTTAATCCTTGTAATCATACCCGGAATAGGCTCAAATATAAATGACTCGTGGAGATGGTTTAATCTTGGTTTTGCTTCATTTCAACCTTCGGAGATGGCAAAGCTTTCAGTTATTTTGTTTTTTTCATTCAGTCTCTCGAAAAAGAGCGACTTATTGCAGTCGTTTTGGAAAGGTTTTGTTCCATACCTTTGTATAATTGGGATTGTGGATGTGCTTCTAATGAAAGAACCGCATTATAGTGGAACAATTCTTATTTCTGCAGTGGCGGTTATTATAATGTTCTCTGCCGGTGCAAAAATATGGCATTTTGTGTTGGTGTCATTATTGGTGGTACCTTTGGGAGTATATTTTGCTTTTTCAGCTGAATATAGACTTGAGCGTATCCTTACATTTTTGGATCCCTTTGCAGATCCTACGGACAGTGGTTACCAAATAGTGAATTCTCTTTACGCAATAGGATCAGGGGGGCTATTCGGTAAAGGAATCGGTCAGAGTGTACAAAAAAACCTCTACATTCCTGAGCCACATAATGATTTTATTTTTTCAGTTCTTGCTGAGGAGCTTGGCTTTCTTGGAGCAATTACCGTTCTGCTGCTGTTTCTTGTTTTGATATGGCGAGGTATCAGAGTAGCCATGCATGCACCTGATATGCTTGGAAGCCTTATTGCTGTTGGTATAACATCTCTTATTGCTGTTCAGGTTATTGTCAATGTAGCTGTTGTTACGTCATCGATGCCGGTTACCGGCATGCCATTGCCCTTTTTCTCGTACGGAGGAAGCTCTTTGGCTTTTCTTATGGTAGGTGTTGGTATGCTGCTAAACATTTCAAGGTCTATAGGAAATCAATACAGGTTAAAAAGAGAGAAAATGTAATAGAAAATGTTAAAGAACGAAGAAATTGCTTGGCAATTACAACACACTATAAGCACTAAAATATTCAAACAGTAACCATCTGCTTTTGCGAAATATTTGTGATGCGCTTTTACTTCCCTAAAATACAGTTTCCTATATCATATATCTGGGTTATTATTAGCAACCTCAATCCCTCATTTCAACCTTTTTCGGGTATATAGGTATCGTGAACTGTCAGGAAATCAATTTTTAAGGGAACCATCTGACTGTGATAACAGTGTACAGCGGTGATAAAAGCTAAGAGTTCGCTCGGAAAGTCGGGTATGCAGATTTCCGATTCAGTTTTTCGCGCAAATTCTGCAAATAGACGGCGAATATCTGGATATTTAACGCTTTTTTGCAGGAGAATGAGGCTGAATAATCATCCGTGTAAATGGCAATAATCTCCTTATAAAAAAATGGAG
>DAIPML010000086.1:0-11764 GCA_036768735.1 Clostridiales bacterium
CGATGTACAGAGCAAAGGAAAGAGGGAAAAACAAATACGAAATATGTACACCGTTTATGCGAACAAGCTTAGTTGAAACAATGAAGTTTACCAACCAACTGTACAGAGCTGTTGGTCAAAAAGAATTTATTCTCCATTACCAACCACAGGTTGACATAAGAACCGGAGAAATTGTAGGTTTTGAGGCATTAATTAGGTGGAATCATCCCGAATTAGGCGAGGTTCCACCAGGTAAATTTATTCCTATTGGCGAAAAAACCGGTCTTATAATACCAATATCCGAATGGGTGCTTGAAACCGCATGCAAGCAAAATAAAGTATGGCAGGAACAAGGTGCTGCTCATATTCCTATAGCTGTTAACCTTTCAGCAAAGCAGTTAATTGATTATGATTTGGTGGAAGTGGTGTCTGAAATACTTAATAAAACCGGACTTGATCCTAGGTACTTAGAAATGGAGATAACCGAAAATACATTAATGGAAGACGTAGATGTGATCAGTGACACTTTGAACAAGCTGAGTAAAATGGGTATCAGAATTTCAATAGATGATTTTGGTACAAAATACTCATCCTTAAGTTATTTAAAACAACTTCCCATTAACAGGGTAAAGATTGACATGAGTTTCGTTCAGGGGATTACCGTTAATCATAAGGATGAAGCTATAATTAAAGCTATTATAGACCTTGCAAGGAACCTTGATATAGATGTACTTGCTGAAGGTGTTGAAACACTTCCGCAAATGGAATTTCTGAAAAAAGCAAATTGTCATGTAATTCAAGGGTTTTATCTTTACAGACCCATGGAAGCCAAAGGGGTTTATGAATTACTGCTTAAATGAAAGCAAAAAAGAAAATTTTAGCAGGATCCTCACAGTTTCTTGACACTGATTTTAAAAAAGTTTACAATGTGGATAGTATGGGTATCTGTGGCTTATACTTATTTGATTTTGCAATTGTTTGCTTATGTATTTAAAAAATGATAAAGTGTATTTACGACAAAGCAGGAATAGCTTTCTGTCGTAAATTCAGCTAAAGAAAAACAGTATACTTGCATAAATCCTTTCAACAGCGAAATATATATTTATTAAACAGAATACGTTGTTACAAGAGATAAGAAAACTGCAAGATACATTGGACAAGGAGGTGAGGGTTATTAATGAACAATCAATAGGTCTGTTGATAGGCCTGGGAGCAGGTCTTATCATTGCTGTAATCAGTTCACTTATTTTATTCCGTAGAGGAATTGAGCATAGAAAACGTGTGGCAGAAGCCGAAATTGGCAGTGCCGAAAAGGAAGGCCAACGACTTGTAAGTGAAGCTGAGAAAATTGCTGAAAGAAAGAAAAGAGAAGCACTTTTTGAAGCCAGGGATGAAATACACAGAAGCAGAGTTGATTTGGAAAGGGAAGTTAAAGAAAGAAGGCTGGAAATACAGCGTACGGAACGTAGACTTCAACAAAAAGACGAGACTCTGGAAAAGAAAATGGATGCTCTGGAAAAGAAAGAAGAAGGTTTAAGTAGGCAGATTAAAGAAAGTGAAAAACAACAGGAGGAAATCAATGACTTACACAGGCAACAGCTCGAAAAGCTGGAAAGCATTTCAGGGTTGTCTGTTGAGGAAGCAAAAGATTACCTGTTAAAGAACATTGAGGATGAGGTTAAGCACGAAGCAGCAATATTGGTTAAAGATATTTACGAAAAAGCCAAGGAAGATGCGAACCGAAAAGCTAAAGAGGTTTTGTCCACTGCTATTCAAAAATGCGCTGCCGATCATGCATCAGAAATAACGGTATCAGTTGTGTCATTACCTAATGATGAAATGAAAGGCCGTATTATTGGTAGAGAAGGACGAAACATACGTACATTGGAAACATTAACAGGGATTGATTTGATCATAGACGATACACCGGAAGCGGTTATTTTGTCTGGTTTTGATCCAATTCGTAGGGAAATTGCACGAATTACTCTTGAAAAGCTTATTCTTGATGGAAGAATCCACCCTGCCCGTATTGAAGAAATGGTGGAAAAAGCTAAGAAAGAAGTTGAAAACACTATACGTGAGGAAGGCGACCATGCCACTTTTGAAACAGGTGTTTATGGTTTGCACCCTGAGCTGGTCAGGTTGCTTGGGAAATTAAAATATAGAACAAGCTATGGCCAAAATGTATTAAATCATTCAATTGAAGTAGCCCATTTAACAGGTCTTATGGCCGGTGAACTGGGAGAGGATGTAACGATTGCAAAACGTGCGGGTCTTCTTCATGACATTGGAAAATCTGTAGATCATGAGATGGAAGGTTCCCATGTTACAATCGGCGCAGACCTTTGTAAAAAATACCATGAGAGCGAAACAATAATTAACTCGATCATGTCTCATCATGGTGATGACGAACCAAAGACCATTATAGCCGTTTTGATACAGGCAGCGGACTCTATTTCCGCAGCCAGACCCGGAGCGAGGCGTGAAACGTTGGAGTCATACATTAAAAGGCTTCAAAAACTCGAGGAAATTGCAAATTCGTTCCCCGGTGTTGATAAATCCTTTGCAATTCAGGCAGGACGTGAAGTTCGTATAATGGTTAAGCCTGAGGATGTTAATGACGAAGGCATGTTGATGGTAGCAAGGGATATTGTTAAGCGGATTGAAAATGAGCTTGATTATCCCGGACAAATAAAGGTTAACGTAATACGTGAAACCAGAACTATTGAATACGCTAAATAACAAAAAATCAATGATATCTCCCGGTCGACGAATCTCGAAAACCGGGAGATATCAAATTATATATGACGAATTGGAAGTTCAACATATATAGATAAGACCATATAGGTCATATAGACTATGTAGGTCAGATAAACCAGATAAACCGGATAGACTGTGAATCAACACATATGACATATTTTGGATAGCTACTAGAGAAAGATGACCGTGCTTGGTTTCATTTTTAATTTTTAAACTTCAAACAAAAGAAGCATTACAACACGCTTTTTGCGTATGAAAGGATGCAATAAGTGAAAATATTTTTTATTGGCGATATTTTTGCCAGACCGGGAAGACTATTATTGTCGAATCAGCTGGAGACGTTAAAAAGGCAATATGAATGGGACATCTGCATTGCAAATGCGGAAAATGCCGCCGGTGGGAAAGGCATTAATTATAATGTAGCCTGCGAAATATTTGATTCAGGTGTCGATGCCATCACAATGGGAAATCATACGTGGGCAAGAAAAGAAATCTATAACTTTATTGATTCGTGTCATAAGATGGTGAGACCTGCAAATTATCCGAAAAGCGTTCCTGGAAAAGGAAGACTTATAATTGAAAAAAGTGGATTCAAAATAGGTATTTTAAATCTTATTGGTCGTGTATATATGGATCCTCCCAGTGATTGTCCGTTCCTTATAGCAGACAGGGAAATATCATTTTTAAGGCAGCAATGCCAAATAATCTTAGTAGATTTTCATGCGGAAGCAACCAGTGAAAAGATTGCAATGTCTTATTATTTGGATGGACGGGTAAGCGCTGTAGTCGGCACACATACTCATGTCCAGACTGCAGATGAAAAAATAATGGGAAGAGGAACCGCTTATATTACCGATGTTGGAATGACCGGTCCATCAGAAGGAATTCTTGGAGTTGACAAAAAGCAAATTTTAAATAAATTTATAACCGGATTACCATCTCGTTTTGAACCAGCTGATGGAGGTGTATTCCTTAATGCTGTTTTGATAAATATTGATGAGAATACCGGAAAGGCAACAGAAATAAAAAGAATATCAGAAAGCTACAAAACTGCGGCTGATAACACCATAATGGCTACATATTAGTTTAATAAAAATGTAGCAAAATAACGAGGCAATAAGATCGATACCACCTCTTCACGTATTTTCACCATTAAGGTTGAAAAAGTCTGGTGACGGGTAACGATTACCAGAATCAGGCGGCGAGCATATTTATGATTTTGCCGCAATGACACATGCCACTGTATCGATAAATATGTATAATTGTATTAAAATAAGCATACAAATGCATGGACAAAATATCTGCGTGGACTAAAGAAGACATATGTGAGTTTTCGCACTTTCCATATGCAACGTGTATCACGCGGTTAGATAATAGAAATATATAGGAGCGTTTTATATGAATTATATTGAGAAGTATAATAATTGGATTGAAAATCCTTATTTTGATGAAGAGACCCGAATGGAGCTTATGTCGATAAAAGACAATGAAAAGGATATCGAAGACAGGTTTTACAGAGATCTTGAGTTTGGAACAGGAGGATTCAGAGGTATTATAGGCGCAGGAACCAATCGCATAAATCGGTATGTGATAAGAAAAGCTTCTCAGGGCTTATCAAATTTTCTGCTGAAGCAAAATATAGAGTCTCCTTCCATAGCTATCGCTTTTGATTCCAGATATAAGTCAGATGAGTTTGCTGTTGAAAGTGCGAGAGTGTTTGCTCAAAACGGCATTAAAACGTACTTGTTTGATGAACTGAGACCCACACCGGAGCTCTCTTTTGCCGTTCGTTACTTAAAATGCGATGCGGGCGTTGTTATAACTGCAAGCCACAACCCAAAGGAATATAACGGGTACAAGGTTTATGGCGAAGACGGAGGTCAGCTGCCGCTTAGCTTATCAGAGGCTGTAATGAGTGATGTTAATAAAATTAATGACATTACATCCGTTCAGGTTATGGATTTACAAAAGGCTAAAGAAGAAGGGCTTATTAAAATTATAGGTTCAGAAATTGACGATGCATATATTAAGTCTTTAAAAACGCTATCTATATTAAAGCCCACACAGGAAACACTGGACAAATGCCGCATCATCTATACTCCTATTCATGGAGCAGGAAACAAGCCGGTAAGACGCATATTAAAAGAAACAGGATTTGAAAACATTTTTACTGTACCGGAACAGGAGCTTCCTGATCCTGATTTTTCAACGGTTAAGTATCCGAATCCGGAAGAAAAAGCCGTATTTGAGCTTGCTATTTCCATTGCGAAGGATAAGGGTGTTGATCTAATCATCGGTACAGATCCGGATTGTGATAGAGTTGGTATTGTTGTTAAAAACAGCAGTGGCGAATATGTAACTCTTTCAGGAAATCAGACGGGTTGTCTTTTGATGGAGTATATTCTATCAGGCCTAAAACAGCAGGGTGAATTACCTACAAATGGCTTTGTTGTAAAAACTATTGTCACAACCGAACTCGCAAGAAAAATAGCGGATGCATATAATGTCAAGCTTGTGGAGGTTTTAACCGGCTTCAAGTTTATCGGTGAGCAAATTCTTCTTCGGGATGAACGTGGAGACGAAAAGTTTATTTTTGGGTTTGAGGAAAGCTATGGATATCTTGCAGGGACATTTGCAAGAGATAAGGATGCAGTTATCGCATCAATGCTTATTGCAGAAATGTATGCGTGGTATAAATCCCGTGGTCTGACTCTTTTTGATGGTATGATTGAGTTGTATGAAAAATATGGTTATGAAAAAGAAGGGTTAGATTCCTTTACTCTAAAGGGTAAAGAGGGTGTTGAAAAAATACAAAATGCCATGAATACGCTTAGAAATGAGCAGCCGGTCATGTTTGGAAATATTAGTATTAAGGCAATTAGGGATTATCAAAAAAAAGTTAGAATTAATATTGAACAAAAAACTGAAGAAACTTTGGATTTACCTGAATCAGATGTGCTATATTATGAAACAAAGAAAGGGTTTTGGTTCTGTATAAGACCATCCGGTACTGAGCCCAAGATTAAAATATATTATGGAGTTACAGGCTCTTCGGAGGAAAACTCCGAGGAAGCACTTAATGAACTTAAGAAACAGGTGCTGGCAAAAATAGAACCGCTATTAATTTAAAATTTGTTAGGGTTTCATGAATTCGCTATTAGACGATAACAGAATAAATCTGATTGGTGAGTTTTCGGGCAAAGATATTGAAAATGAATCTGTGGCAGGAGCAATTTACTTTAGATAAAAAAAGATAGATAGATAGATAGATAAATAAATATACGGAATAGGTTACTATAGGTTATATAATTTAATATTAAACTATTTATTATATGTGAGTATCTAATGTTACATTTTTATTAATCCGATAAAATAAATAGTACTATATTATAGTGAATTAAAAATTCAGTTGTAATGATTATTTATTCTGCTCATTGTGGGGAGGCAACTGTAGGTGCGCAGGGTTAACCTAGACAAAATTCAGCTTGGGGCAATACTTGCAAAGACAATCATAACTCTTGAAGGAAAAGTATTGCTCGCTGCCGGTATGGAACTTACAGAAGAATACAGAAGAAAACTTCAGGCTAATGGAATAACCGAAATTTACATTGAGGATGAAATTTCAAAGGGTATTTGTGAGTCTGATGTTGTGCGTGAGGATATTATTACCGAAGCCAAAAGTACAGTAAAGATGATGATGAGCAAACCATCCATAAAGAATAGTATTGATGGTCAACAAATTATGGAAATTGTGGATAGGATAATTTCAAATATTCTTGCTAATGGAGATATAATTGCAAGTCTTTCTGATATTCGTTCTGTAGATGATTATACTTTTTCACACAGTGTTAACGTCTGTATATACTCATTAATTATAGGAATTGGGCTGGGCTACACGGGAGAAAAGCTTAGAGAACTTGGGGTGGGAGCTATTCTACATGATATTGGAAAAGTGATGGTACCTCAAGAAATACTAAAAAAGCCGTTCCAATTAAGCACAGATGAATTTGAGGAGATAAAAAGGCATACATTTTATGGATACGAGATGCTTAAAAATGCAAACGGAATTAGTATGACCGCATCATATATTGCAATGAGTCATCATGAGCGCATAGACGGCAGCGGTTATCCTTACCATCTAAAAGACGATAACATACATAAAGCAGCTAGAATAGTCGCAGTTTCAGATGTATATGATGCATTAACATCAGAAAGAGTTTACAGAAAAAAGCTTATGCCTTATGAGGTTATAGATTACATAACATCCCTAAGTTCCCATCATTTTGATAGAAATGCAGTGGATGTTTTTATTCGCTATATCGCTTATTATCCTGTTGGAACAGCTGTAATTCTTAACACCGGAGAAAAAGGGATTGTGTCAAAATACAATAAATATATCCCCACACGTCCAATTGTTAGAGTAGTAATGGATGAGCAGGGTAAAAAACTTTGTAAACATAAAGAAATAGATTTGGTTGAACAGCAGGAATGCCGTATAATGGACATATGGGATATTTAATTACACCAGTTGGAGGGCAACAATGCAATTTACTTATATAAATAATTTAAAACAGGGCGGAACAATTTACGGGATATATGTTCTGCGTAATAAAGAACTGAAAGAAGCGTCGAATAAGAAGCTTTTTCTTGATTTGGTTTTCGTAGATTCCACAGGAGAAATAAGCGGTAAGATATGGGATGCGAATGAAGAGTTATATAATTCACTTGTTCTTAATAAAATTTATAATATATATGCAAGGGTTGATAAGTGGAAAGAGGCTCTTCAGCTTAATATTATAAAAATGCAGCTTGCAGAGCAAAGAGTACAGGATAAAATTGCCGAATTCGTACCATCAGCACCTTTAGCACCGGAGGAAATGCTTAGGGAGATATATTCATATGTAGGCAAGATTAATAATTCCGACATCCGGAATATAGTTTTAAAACTGCTAAAGAATAAAGAGGATAAGCTTTTGTACTATCCTGCCGCTCGTTCACTGCATCACTCTATAAGAAGCGGTCTTTTGTATCACATTATTAGGATGATTAGAGTTGCAGAAAAGCTAAAAGACGTGTATTCGGAAATAAACCTTGACCTTTTATACGCCGGAGTTTTGATTCATGATCTTGCTAAAGTGGGTGAGCTTGAATCAGATGAGCTTGGTTTTTCAGAATACTCAAAAGAAGGCCAGCTATTAGGACATTTAGTAATGGGGATCCGGGATATTGAGATTGCAGGGAGAGAGCTTGGCACATCAGAAGAAGTGATTCTTTTATTGCAGCACATGGTTGCCGGGCATCATTATGAACCCGAATATGGCAGCCCTAAAAAACCTATGTTTTTGGAGGCGGAATTGCTCCATTACATTGATTTAATGGACGCGAGGATTTATGACTATGATAATACATTAAAAAACATTGACAAGGGTTCCTTTTCCGAGCCGGTCTGGTCTTTAGACAGACGAAGGCTCTATAATCCTGATATTTAGTTTGATGATAACAACAAACTACTAGTGGCTTGTGAAGTATAAAACTGTATGATTTGCATGTCACAACATCAATGAAGCGTATATGTAGCACTAAGAACTTGTAACGAGGTAACAAAATGGACTCCCACCACACCTCTTTGCTTAATTTCAATCATAGGAGTTTAAAAACTCTAGAGCATAGCAGTAATGATTCGAGCCCACATTAACTAAATCTTTGAATAAATTTGTTCAAACAGGAGCGTGCAATGATTAAGGTTTATGAAGTTAAAACTAAGGCAGAGTTAAAAAAATTCATTAATTTTTCAAATGAGCTATATAAAGATAATCCCAACTATGTTCCGCCACTTTTTTTTGACGAAATCGAAACGCTAAGTAAAAAGAATCCATCATTTGAATACTGTAAAGCCCAATATTGGTTGGCATATAAAGACGGAAAGATTGTCGGTAGAATTGCCGGTATTATTAGCTTTAAATATATAGAAAAATGGAAGAACAAGTATGCACGTTTCGGATGGGTAGATTTTATAGACGACAAACAGGTGTCTAAAGCTTTGATTGAAACAGTTGAGCAATGGGCAAAGGATAACGGTATGGAAGGGATACATGGTCCATTAGGCTTTTGTGATCTTGATAAAGAAGGTCTATTGGTTGAAGGCTATGATGAAATGGGTTCAATCATAACTATGTATCATTACCCATATTACAAAGAGCATTTTGAGGAATTGGGATTTATTAAAGACATTGATTGGTTGGAATGTGACATCACGTTACCAAAAGATAAACCAAACAAGGTTTTGTCAACTATTGCTGAAAGAACCCTCAAAAAGTTTGACTTACGTTTATTAGAAATTAAAAGGATAAAGGACGCACTTCCATATGTTGATGAGATGTTTGAGTTGATTAACACAGCATATAAGAACCTGTATGGTGTTGTTCCGCTGACTGATAAGCAGAAAAAAACATATACAAGCCAATATATTTCATTTGCTAACAGTGACTATATCAGCTTTGTAATTGATAAAAATAATAAGCTTGCAGGGTTTGCACTGGTTTTTCCGTCACTGTCAAAAGCAGTAAAAAAAAGTAATGGCAGGCTATTACCTTTTGGTTTTATTAGAGTTCTGCGCGCAATGAAGCATAACGACACTCTTGATTTATATCTAACGGCAGTAAGACCTGAATACAGAAAAACCGGTGTATCAGCCATATGCTTGGAACACCTGACACGAAACGCAATTAGAAATGGAGTAACCCATGCCATCGGAAGCCCTCAGCTAGAAACAAACCATGCAATACATTCTTTCTGGCGGTTTTTTGATGATGTAAGAATCCACAGACGCCGCCGCTGCTATATTAAAAAGCTGTGAGTTACTATATTTAACTTTATATCTTACTGGTAAACATCAGTACAGAATTACAGGATTTAAATAGCTGTTAGTTAATATCTCAACTTTCTTGCACCAGTGCACAAAATACATTGGGGAAATTGAGTAACTATTCAAATACAGTCAGGAAGCAGGCTGGCTGTAGCTGAAAGCCACCAAGGTTAATCCACTAACATGCTAATCCTTATCAACCAATGTTAGTTTTGGTTAATTCAAGGTTAATCCAATGTAAATTTTTTAGTGAAAGCTATTGAGATTTTTCTCTAAATGCTTTATAATACAAGTTGTTGCTTCGGGGTGTAGCGCAGTTTGGTAGCGCACTTGACTGGGGGTCAAGTGGTCGCAGGTTCAAATCCTGTCACTCCGACCACAGAACCCACCATCAATTAGTAAAATCAGTTGATGGTGGGTTTATGTTATAGTAAGATATTGTCATAGATTTTTATGTTAAGCTAACCTGCTGTCACTAACGTCTTGTACCCGCAATCTTAAATTTGGGAGATGTTATTATTGAAAAACATAATCATTGCAGGGGCGAGTAGATCCGGTAAATCAACATTAGCGAGAAAAATAAACGAAGAGTTAAATTTCTTTGTCATCAGTATTGATAAACTTGTCGCCATGTTTCAAGGGGCATATCCGGAATTGAATATCAAACTTAATTGGGACAGAGAAAAGACCACAGACAATATAGCTCCTTTTCTGGGTCATTTTCTGGGCATGTTTTCTTCGGCTAATGGGCGCGGACTGCTACCGTACAGTCATGGCGCTGTAGAAGGAAATATGTTTGTGTTGGAAGGCGGATATATTAATTTTGGGATGATATTACCTATTCTTAAAACATATGGGATGGAAGACTTAAAAGAAAATTTCTTGCTTATAGGGTTGGTACAAAATAGAAAAACAGTTGATGAGTTCGTCTGTGATTTTAAAAAATACGATACAGAAAACGATTGGACATATTATTTAGATGATGATGAACTAAAAGAAGTTTCTGAAGACGCTGTTTCATACAATCGCTCTATGTCTGAGCATTTAGTGAAATACGGCTTTACGATATATGATACATCTAAGGAGCGAGAGCAGGTTTTGGATAAAATCGTAGATGACATCAAATTGAAATTGTATAACTAAAAATTGGATCAAGTCCATTTGATTTGATTTTGCTTGGAAGTGTAAAAAATGTTTTCTTCAAAAAATAAACATGACATACTGTTGGCATGTTTGATGTTGTACAATAAAAGCAAAAACGGAGGATTACAATGAAAATAGCAGTACTTTTTGCATCTAATCGCCATGGAGGCAAGCATGAAGAAATTCGAAAAATGATAGATTCAATTGATGTACCGTTTGAATTTGATTTCATAGAGCTTGCTGATTATAATATTTCACATTGCAAGCAGGATTGTATTAGCTGTGTAATAAAAACGGAACACCGTTGCCTGCTTGACAATGATACCGAAACGATAATGAAAAAGTTGACTTGTGCAGATATTAATATGATAATTGTTCCGATTTATTTTCCTTATCCGTCAAAATTCATTGCTCTTATGGAAAAGCTGCTGAATTCTTGTTATCGAATCGAAAATCGTCCGTTGAAAGATAAGCCGACTGCACTGTTTTTGTATTGCTCCGTAAAGATTGTTGACGAATCACAGTTAAAAATTCTTTGGCAGCAATACTTAATGGACGGCGGTTATAGCTTTACTAAGGTGAATTATCCATATCTTAACGAAACCTTTCACGATAGATTAAACGCAAAATACAACGACAATATAACGGAATACATAAAGGACTTTTTATTGAATTTAAAATATGAAGCAAAAGTTGACTCGCGCTGCGGTCTGCATTGCACAGGCTGCGAATACAAGGAAAGCCACGGATGCGGCGGCTGTATAGAAACAAATGGGCATCCTTTTCATGGTGAATGTCCGGTAGCGAAATGCTGTCAGGACAAAGGTTTTACTCATTGCGGTGAATGCCCGGATATACCCGAAAAATGCTCCGAAACTGACTGTAAAAAAGTAGATGAAAACGGATTTCATTTATGTGACGGCTGCGGGATGACGAACTGCGGTAAACTACACGCTTATTCTTATACAGATCCGGAGCATGGTGACAATCCTCCCGGTAAAAGAATAGAACAGTGCA
>DAIPML010000087.1:0-11754 GCA_036768735.1 Clostridiales bacterium
GGCGGGTACCTGTTTCACGCAACAAGCGGCGAGTCAAAAAATTACGGGTCGCTCAATCGGAGCGTTCCGGTGGCTGGGGTTAAAACTTTCTAAATTTTTCGTTATTTTTTTCACACATAAGGAGAAAATATGATACAATTGTAATCGGATTCGGTGCAGAGTATTCGTCATTGCACAGCTATATCAAAAAATATAGGGGGTGTGAACTGTAACCTTGGATCCTTGAAAAATAAATAAAAGTCTTTAATTTAAAAACATAATAGTGTATAATCATATATGTTGTATACAAAGTACAAAACCGGTATCGCAAAAGCATTGAAAGCAGTGCAAATGAGTTGAAGAAATACGCATTGAAGCAGTGCAAATGCGTTGAAAAAATCTAAACGCATTGAAGCAATACAAATGCATTGAAACAATACAGGTGCGTTGAAGAAATCTAAGCGCATTGAAGCAATCAAAGTGTATTGAAGGTAGTGAACTCGTTCAGCAAAGCTGAACATCAAGCGTTTTTACTTGTAAAATACGCCTATGGGCTTCAGATGGAGACTCTACTCCACCTGAAGTGTAGAATCGGAACCCGCCACTGCGTGTTTTTAGCCCACCGGGCGAAAATACACTTCATTAATAACTGGCTTTTAAGCCACTTATAGAAGTGGGGGTCTTGGTTTTTTGATAAAAGTGCTTTGATGCAATACATATGCATTATTCAATTATGGTAATTGATGAAGGATTATTAATTCGTGCAAACGCTCAAAATCCACATCATATATAAATAATTTACTAACAAAATAAATCAATCAGAAGGAGGGAGATTGATGTCTAAAAAAACAATGAAGACCATGGATGGAAATACAGCAGCAGCTCATGTGGCTTATGCATTTACCGACGTGGCAGCTATTTTTCCTATTACACCATCTTCCCCAATGGCGGAGCTTGTAGATGAATGGTCTGCCAATGGAAAGAAGAATATTTTTGGACAGCAGGTTAAAGTTACAGAATTGGAATCAGAGGCTGGTGCAGCAGGTGCTGTTCACGGCTCTTTACAGGCTGGTGCCTTAACCACCACATTTACTGCATCACAGGGATTGCTTCTAATGATCCCCAACATGTATAAAATGGCTGGTGAGCTATTGCCGGCTGTTTTCCACGTTACTGCTCGTGCTCTTGCTTCACATGCGTTGTCAATCTTTGGCGATCATACCGACGTTATGGCAACAAGGCAAACAGGCTTTTCTTTGCTGGCCGCCGGAAGCGTCCAAGAGGTTATGGATTTGGCAGGTGTGGCGCATTTAGCCGCAATTAAATCAAGAGTTCCATTCGTTCACTTTTTCGATGGTTTTAGAACATCACATGAAATACAGAAAATTGAAACAATGGATTATGAAGATTTGGTCAATCTCGTTGACTGGAATGCTATTAAAGAATTCAGAAAACGCGCATTAAATCCTGAGCATCCTGTTACCAGAGGCACAGCTCAAAACCCGGATATTTTCTTCCAGGCAAGGGAAGCATCCAACAAGTTCTACGATGCTGTTCCTGATATTGTTGCTGATTACATGAAAGAAATATCTAAGATTACCGGAAGAGAATACAAGCCTTTCAACTATTACGGTGATCCGAATGCTGAGCATATTATTATAGCAATGGGTTCTGTTACGGAAACTATTGAAGAAACAGTTGATTATTTAAGAGCTAAAGGTGAAAAGGTTGGTGTTATAAAAGTACACCTATACCGTCCTTTCTCAGCAAAATATTTCTTCGATGTTCTGCCTGATAGCGTAAAAAAAGTTACTGTTCTTGACAGAACAAAGGAACCTGGCGCTATTGGAGAACCTTTATACCTTGACATTAAAAGCATATTCTACAACAGGGGCAATAAGCCTCTTATCGTGGGCGGACGCTATGGTCTTGGTTCAAAGGAAACCACACCGTCACAGATCAAAGCAGTGTTTGATAATATGAAATCAGACAATCCGAAGGATCAGTTTACAATTGGTATTAAAGACGACGTTACAAACCTGTCTCTTGATATCACTGAAAAAATTGTTACCGAGAGCAAAGGAACTGTAAGGTGCAAGTTTTGGGGTCTTGGCTCTGATGGTACAGTTGGTGCGAATAAAAGCGCAATAAAGATCATCGGCGATGAAACAGATTTGTACGCTCAAGGATATTTCTCATATGACTCCAAAAAGTCCGGCGGTGTTACAGTTTCTCACCTTCGTTTTGGTAAAAATAAAATCAGATCAACGTATCTGATTGAAGAAGCAGATTATATTGCTTGCCACAACCAATCCTATGTCGATAGTTATGATCTGGTTGCCGGTTTAAGAAAAGGCGGGAGTTTTGTACTGAACTGCCAGTGGAATGATGCTGAGCTTGATGAAAAGCTTCCCGGTGAATTGAAACGCCAGATAGCAAATAATGATATAAACTTCTATACGATAAATGCTACAGGAATCGCTGAGGAAATTGGTCTTGGAAGTCGTATCAATATGATTATGCAGGCCGCTTTCTTTAAGCTTGCTGATGTTATTCCTGTTGTCGATGCGGTTAAATATTTGAAAGAATCCATAGTTAAATCATATGGTAAAAAAGGCGAAAAAATAGTCCAGATGAACTATAAGGCAGTTGATCAGGGAATAGAAGCTTTGCACAAGGTTTCAGTACCTGAAAGCTGGAAAACCGCAAAGGACGCAATAACTGATAAAGACTGTGATGTTCCTGATTTCGTTAAAAACATTATGAGGCCTATGAACTCAATGAAGGGTGACGAGCTGCCTGTTAGCGCATTTTCAGGTGCTGAGGACGGAACATTCCCAAGTGGTTCTTCGGCTTATGAAAAGCGTGGTATTGCTGTTACTGTTCCGGAATGGCAAATTGATAATTGTATACAATGTAACCAATGCTCATTTGTATGCCCACACTCTGTAATTCGTCCATTCCTGTTGGACGAGGAAGAAAAGAAAAACGCTCCGGAAGGCTTTATATCTAAATCCGCAATGGGAGCACAGCTTAAGGGTTTAGATTATAAAATCCAGGTCAGCGTTCTTGACTGTACCGGCTGCGGAAACTGTGCAGATATCTGTCCTGCAAAGGAAAAAGCTTTGATTATGAAGCCTCTGGAAACACAGATGCATGAGGTAGAAAACTGGGATTATGCCAGAAATAAGGTTACTGTTAAGGATGACTTAATGCCGTTGACAACCTTAAAGGGCAGTCAGTTCTCCCAGCCTTTGATTGAGTTCTCCGGTGCTTGTGCGGGCTGTGGTGAGACACCATATATCAAAGTAGTCACACAATTATTCGGTGACAGAATGATAATTGCAAATGCAACGGGATGCTCTTCCATTTGGGGAGGTTCTGCACCTTCAACAGTATACACAAAAAATAAAGAAGGTAAAGGTCCTGCATGGGCAAACTCGCTGTTTGAAGATAATGCTGAATATGGCTATGGAATGGCTGTTGCTATCCGCCATATCCGCGAGGCTCTTGAACTTAATATGAAGGAGCTATTAGAGAAGGATATTTCTGCTGAATTAAAGGATGCCATAAACAGCTGGATACTTGGCAAAGAGGATGCAGATGAATCAAAGAAAGCTTCTGAGGCGGTTATTAAAGCAATAGAAGCAAATAAGGTTAATGATTCTGAGGCTAAGAAATTAGTTGAAGAGATTCTGGAAAGACGTGATTACCTTATTAAAAAATCAGTCTGGATCCTTGGAGGAGACGGATGGGCTTATGACATCGGTTACGGCGGACTGGATCATGTTCTTGCGTCCGGCGAAAATGTAAATGTTTTGGTATTTGATACCGAAGTGTATTCAAATACAGGCGGACAATCCTCAAAAGCAACTCCTACCGCTGCTGTTGCAAAGTTTGCAGCCTCCGGTAAAAGAGTTAAGAAAAAGGACCTTGGCATGATTGCTACCACCTATGGTTATGTCTATGTAGCTCAAATAGCTATGGGAGCAGACAAGAACCAAATGATGAAGGCTATCACCGAAGCTGAAAAGTATGACGGGCCGTCATTAATCATTGCATATTCACCATGTGTAAACCATGGAATACGCGAGGGTATGGGTCGCAGTCAGGCAAGAATCAAACAAGCAGTTGATTCAGGATATTGGCATATGTGGCGTTACAATCCGGAATTGAAAAAGGAAGGAAAGAATCCATTCATTTTGGATTCCAAAGAACCAAAGGAAGACTTCCGTAAATTCCTGGATGGCGAAGTTCGCTACACCTCACTGAAAAAGACATTCCCTGATGTGGCCGAGGAGCTTTACACCAAAGCTGCGGAAGACGCAAAAGCTAGATATGAATCATACAAAAAGATGGCGGCAGAGTAATCGAAAAGCTAAAAGGCTTCTGGTGATAAAAACCAGAAGCCTTTTTAAATGATAAAAAATCTTTTGTGCAACATATATAATTATGATATGATTATCTACTAGGAAGCAATCATTATATATATTGAATTGGAAGTTCAACATATATAAACGTGAATTTATGCACGTGCCATTTTGGCATAGCAATACAGGCACACAATGAGGCAAAAAGTATCATTATGGCAGAAGAAGACGAAAAAGAAAGGGATATGAAATGGGTACAGAAGGAAAAACAGGAAGAGATCGTAGTACAAAAAGCATGGTGTTAATTCTGACAACCATTATTATTGCAGGAATCAGCATAGTCCTGATTCTAAATTTGGTATCCGGTGGGGGAAAAGTTCCACTGCAGGAAGGACAGGATTATAACCTGTCACATGTCTCAGGTAATAGCTATCAGGTCATTGATGATGAGGGAAATGTAATTGAGCTTAGCAAGGTTACACCGGAGCTTTATAAAGATAATCGCGGCAGGAGCTATAGATTCGTATCCGGTTCTCCATATAAATATTTAGGCAAAAAGTAGAGGTAAAGAAATGCGTTTGGAAAGCTGGGTATGTATAGCTTAAGTTTGCTTAACCTTTAGAGAAGCAGCTGCTTTTTTTGCAGGGCACTAACCCGGAAAAGACAGGTAAAAATGATGCATGCATAGCTTTTCAAACACATCAATTAACATCCTAAAAAAAGAAGCTTTAGAGTGACCGGAGGAACTATAGATGAAGCTTGTATCCTGGAATGTAAATGGAATAAGAGCTTGCCTTGGCAAAGGTTTTATGGACTTTTTTAATGAAGCTGATGCAGATATATTCTGTCTTCAAGAGACAAAGGTTCAGCAAGGACAGGTTAAATTAAATATAAATGATTATTATCAATACTGGAATTATGCGGTGAGAAAAGGTTATTCGGGAACGGCATTGTTTTCTAAGGCAAAGCCCATTAGTGTTGTAGACGGAATAGGCATAAATGAGCATGATCAAGAAGGCAGAGTTATTACCGCTGAATACGAAAAATTTTATTTGGTAACTGTTTATACACCAAATTCCCAACGTGAATTGACAAGGCTTGACTACCGGATGCAGTGGGAGCAGGAATTCAGGGTATATTTAAAAAACCTTGATACAAAAAAACCTGTTATAATATGCGGTGATTTAAATGTTGCACATAACGAGATTGATCTGAGGAATCCGTCTACAAACAGGAAAAACGCTGGCTTTACAGATGAGGAAAGGGATAAACTAACCAATCTTCTTAATGATGGATTTACCGACAGCTATAGATATCTTTACCCTGACAAAACAGAGGCATACACCTGGTGGTCATATATGTTTCGTGCAAGAGAAAAAAATGTTGGATGGCGTATAGACTATTTTCTGGTCTCTAACAGAATAAAAGAAAACATTAAGGAAGCAACAATATATTCAGATATCTTTGGATCTGACCATTGCCCTGTGGGACTCGACATTGAGATATGATGCAATAGCTACAGTGAGCCCCGCCCGCCCTGCATCTTAACATATTTTCAACTACTCTGATTGAAAAAGCATGGTGGCGGGTGGTTCACGTATCGACTCAAAATGTACAAGGAGTTAATAAATAAGTTGAAAAAGCTTGGCGGGTGATTCATTCGCTGGGTAATTTACTCGACTTCCCAAAGGCTTGCTTTTACCTTATTCACCAAATTAATCGATTCTAAATCTACCAACCCCGGTACTTGAACGATATAGGTCTTATATTTGTATGGTACCAGCGGGAACCGTCTTGTTACAAAATCATCGCCATCCCAAACAGCGATATCTATAGCGGTGCATTCTTCACCTGAATAATAAAGCTTAAAATTCTCTGCTGTCATTTCTGTTATATTTTTCTCATCAACCGAAAGGGTATTTATCTTTCCGGAGAAAGCATATCCGATGTTTGACAGGAATTTATTAAAATGAAAATAATAAACACTGTGGTCTCCATATAAATATGTTCTCGGTGCACCAGTATTTTTATATGATGCAGCGATAAAGCTTCTCATTGTATCCGTCGTCACTTTTGCAGCACAAGCTTCGCTGAATATCTTGTTGCGGGAAAAAGAAGGGAAATCATACCATATATTGCCGAGATATACTATTGAGTTCTCGGGAATTCCGCTCAATAAACCGGCATTGATAGCTTCCTCAGCAATAAGCCTGACGTGAGTGGTTTGGTTTTTGTGGTATAACACATTCCTGTTTCCTTGGAGAGAAAACAAATGAACGATAATAAGAGCACATACTGCAATGACTTGAGCTGTGGTTCTTAGAAAGCCTTTTTTAAAGAATGAAATAATTTTTTCATATGCGAAGAATCCAAGGAGCAAAAGACCAAAACGAGTTATATAAATTGTCAGATACCCAAGACCCCAAATAAGTCCTTGCTGATATTTCATTGAAACACTGATTATAAGGCTGGGGCAAACTACTAAAAGAATTGAAAGAAAAATTAGGAACCTTCTACTCTTCACAGAAACATTCTCGTCCTTATACCGGTTATAAAACAAAATAAGTATACAGGTAAAGATAGTTGCAGTAGTAATGTCGAGAATAGTTATGTTATTGATTGCATTATTAATATTAAAATGGTAATTCCACTGTTGATCAAATATAAGGTAAGAATGCGGTACAACAGGAAAAGCCGCTATAACCTGTTTTATAAACGTTACAATGATTCTTCCGATATCAAGGTTGAAACTAATCCCCTGATATTCTGCTGTTGCGTTAATAGAAAAATAAATATAAATACCAAAGCAAACTACGGCTGTGACAAAATGGGGTATTGATCCGATGATAGTCCTTTTAAGCCTTTCTTTAGCGGGTGAATCTGATAGATAGAAAATAGCAAGCGGATAAACCAGAAACATTGGATATGATGATTCATAGGTAAGAAGGCTTAAGGTATACAGCAAGAGGCTGATAACCATATAACGTTTTTTCCCGTTCAATATATATTTTCTAAGGCATATTAATGAAATAGACAAATAAATAACAAGAGCTTGAATGAACATGTAGTAGCTTGTGATAGCATCATCATATCTTGTCAGGAAAAAGAAGACACCCGGAAACAGTAATAATACCGCATAATAAAGTCTTTTTGAGCTTGAAAACTCCTTAACCATCCATGCAAAGCAGTAGACTGCAGAAGCATTCATTACTAGAATAAAAAATCTGTACAATTGGATTGAGTCAAAAATATAAAAGGTTAAAAAACGATGCCAGATATGCGCGGGATAAAACCTCCCAACCTGCAAAATATAATAGTCCATCTGGGATAAGATGTATTGTAACAGGGTTCTGTTTTCCTGTCGCATAAAGGTTTTTGTGTAATGACTTGTTGCATCGTCACCGTAATACCAGCCTGAAAAGATTGGTAAAAAGCATAAAAAAATAAAACCTGCAAGGATAAGATCAATATAGTGATTAGAAAAAAAGTTTTTTACAAATGAGGCCTTAATTGTGGCTATTGGTTTAACCTGATTACTGTTTTCCTTTTTCATTGCTACTCCTTAACTTTAAAACTGTAAGTCATATATGCATCTTTCTGCGAATTTTATTGCTCATTCTCCTGTGAAAAAGCTTTTAATATCCAAGTGATTCGCTGTTTTTCAATAATTGTGTGGAACCTGAATCGAAAATATGCAGATCCTATTTTCTCAGTTCACTCATAGTATTTGAACAAATTCATTTTATTCCATATTATTGAACGTGTCAAATTATGTATTGATTTCTACCACGGTGTTTTGATTTAACTTTACATTTCTAAATTTCATCACTTTGTGACTTTCCGGGTGATAACCATATTATACAATAGCTCTTAAACTCTGAGCGCTTAAGGCGCTTGTACTATTTATAAATTCTAAGGCATATAATCTAAAGAAAATCTGAGCAGGACAAGGTATCGAATTACCAATTCAAGGAGGCATGTGAAATGGAAGCTGTTAGACTTATGCCAAAACAGTCAAAAAATAAAAGTAATGATTATGGGTTAACAGAAAGAGAAGCAAAAAAAAGGCAGGAGGTATATGGCAAGAACAAGCTAATCCAAAAAAAGAGAACATCCTGGTTTTTGTTACTTCTTTCTCAATTTACAGACTTTATGGTATTGGTTCTATTGGGCGCTACTGCAGTATCAATGATCATGGGAGAGGTTACGGAGGCACTTACAATACTTGTAATTGTTTTTTTGAATGCTTTTCTTGGCTTTTATCAGGAGATGCATACCGAAAAAACTATGGAAGCTCTTGAAAAGCTGGCGGCTCCTAAGGCAAAAATAATTAGAGACGATGAATTGCGTGAGATATCGGCAGAGGATATCGTTCCGGGAGATGTAGTTGTATTAGAAGCCGGAGACAGGATACCGGCTGATGGCCGTATTATAGAGGCTAATGATCTGCAGGTTGACGAATCAATGCTTACCGGAGAATCCATGCCAGTGGCAAAAAAAGTTTCTTTATCGCCGCTTGATGCCGATCCTGAAATTGAAGCCTTTAAAAAAACATTTACATATATGGGATGCATAACAACAGGAGGCACGGGGAAAATTGCCGTAACCCGGACTGGAATGGCAACAGAAATGGGAAAGATTGCCCATATGATTCAAGAAACACAAACTCAGGATACGCCGCTGCAAAAAAAGCTTGAAGCTCTTGGAAGCTATATAGTAACCGCATGCTTTATAATATGTGCGATAGTATCTTTAACAGGAATAATAAGAGGAGAAAACATCTTCTCTATGCTTCTTTCAGGGATTAGCCTTGCTGTTGCTGCTGTTCCGGAGGGACTGCCTGCTGTTGTAACCATAGCACTTGCTCTCGGAGTTCAAAGAATGGTAAAAAGAAATGCTCTTGTCAGAAAGCTGCCGGCTGTAGAAACCTTGGGGTGCGCAACTGTAATATGCTCTGATAAGACAGGTACTCTAACGGAAAACAAAATGAGAGTGGTTTCAGTGTACAGCGGAAGGACAAGGTATCAAATCAGCCGGGATAATGAGAATAAAAAAGGTAAGTTTTTACTGCAGGGAAAGGAAATATCAGCAAAAAGAATTATAGGACTAAATTTAATGATGAAAACAGGAATATTGTGCGGAAATGTAAACATACAGGCTATGGATAAAAATGAGTTTGATAACGACGACGAAGAAGTTTTTTTGGGAGACCCAACCGAGGTTGCGCTTGTTCAAATGGCTATGGACGCTGAACTTGATCCGGAGATGCTGGCTGATGAATATGAAAGGATAAAAGAAATTCCTTTCGATTCAGATAGAAAAATGATGTCGGTTTTGTGTAAACTTCCGACAGGAGATAAAATAATATTTTCAAAGGGTGCACCCGAGATACTGCTGCAAAAATGTACGAATATTCTCGTAGCTGACAAAGAAAGAAATATTTTGGATTATGACCAACAAAGAATTGAAAGAGAAAATAATCTAATGGCTCATGAGGCGCTGCGGGTCATCGGTATGGCTTATCGACTTATTAAGAAAGGCATGGATGTTCCAGATGATTTTGAAGAGGAGCTTACCTTTATCGGGCTTGCAGGAATGATGGATCCTCCAAGGCAGGAAGCCTTTGAGGCAGTGGAGAAATGTAAGATTGCGGGAATCAGGCCTGTTATGATAACAGGTGATCATAAGGAAACTGCCCGTGCTGTTGCATCAGAATTAAAGATAATTGATGATAAACAGGAGGTTATCTCAGGAAGTGAAATGGAAGCTATGAGTGATGCGGAGTTAAGCCGACGTATAGAGGATGCGTTTGTCTTTGCTCGGGTGCTCCCAAAGCATAAGCTTAGACTTGTGAAAGCATACAAGGAGAAAGGGCATATTGTGGCAATGACCGGTGACGGAGTAAATGATGCACCTGCGGTAAAGGAAGCCGATATCGGGGTAGCTATGGGCTGTACCGGCACTGATGTCACAAGACAGGCAGCATCAATGATTCTAATGGATGATAATTTCTCGACAATTGTTGCTTCTGTAGAAGAAGGTCGAAATATTTATATTAATATCAGAAAGTTTATAAGATACCTCCTATCCTGTAATATAGGTGAAGTTTTGACAATGTTCCTGGGTATGCTCTTAGGTATGCCTGTGCCATTACTTCCTGTGCAGATTCTATTAATTAATCTCGCTACAGATGGATTGCCTGCCATTGCTCTGAGTATGGAACCGGGAAGCAGTGAAGTTATGAAACAAAAGCCACGGGATCCCGATGAAAGTATTTTTTCAGATGGTTTGTGGAAGTTGATTATTATAAGAGGTATTTTTATCGGTATTTCAACCCTATTATCTTTTGTTACTGTGCTTAGGCTTTCAGATAATCTGGTAAGTGCGCGGACAGCTGCTCTTGTAACACTTGTGTTAAGCCAGTTAATCCACGTGTTTGAATGTAAATCAGAGAAAAAGTCAATATTTGAGATACCAATTTTCAATAATCTCTGGCTGGTATTCTCCGTACTTACATCCTTAGGTCAATTGCTTGGCGTGGTATATATGCCGATACTGCAAAATCTTTTTAAAACAGTTCCGCTGACTTTGGATGAATGGATGCCCGTAGCAGGTTTTAGCCTGTTAGCACCGGTTGTAAGCTCGTTTTTTAAAGGTATAAAAAAGCGAGACGAGAAATAAGGATAACAGGCGGTTCAAGCAAATATGTGCCAACAGTATTGACACATATTTGCCGTAAGCTGGACAAAGCGTGTACAAGTTTTACAGATTTAGCTTTTCCACCACAGCTTGTGAACCGCGTTTCGAGGCGCTGATCCCGACAAGTTGAGGTATGATATCAAACCACCATCGGTAACCTGTTATGCAAGCAAGCACCAAAATACCAAAACACACCGAAATACCAAAACACCGAAATACCGAAACACTGAAACACTGCGGGAAAGCAATTTATGATTTATTTGCAAAAGATTCTTTTTGCGTTGTTTTGCTTTTTGGCTAATGCCTTAAAACTACGTATTTATAAGCCTAAAAATTGATATTGCATACAGCAGCTTTTCGAAAATTGGGACAAAGGTTATTGCCAAAAGAGTAGAATCTGTGTATAATATGATTTGTTACGTGGACATAGTTCAGCTTGTAAGCAGCAAACGGCACGGTAACATACCATAAAACGCAAAAGAAGAGTAACGTTAATAGAATTACACAGTAACAAAACAGTGGGGGCGTAGCTCACCTGGGAGAGCGAGCAATGCGGTTACACACCCCCAATTCAAAAATCCAACAACTTAATACAACATCTACTAAGAAATACCACAATTGGTAAAATATGGGGGTATAGCTCAGCTGGGAGAGCGCTTGAATGGCATTCAAGAGGTCAGCGGTTCGATCCCGCTTATCTCCACCA
>DAIPML010000088.1:0-8015 GCA_036768735.1 Clostridiales bacterium
CAAAAATTCCCGCAAAATTCGCCTATATTCTTGATGATACCGGTCCAATCGGAACAGCTGCTGTTAAAGCTCCGTATTATAACCATATAAAATTCACTATTAAAGGTAAATCCGCACATGCCGGACTTTCTCCTGAGGAAGGAATAAATGCAATTTTAATAGCTGCAAAGGCTGTTGCCGCTCTCCCGTTTATGGGCAGAATAGATGATGAGAGCACCTGTAATATAGGAATAATCAAAGGCGGGAGAGCAAGAAATATTGTCCCGGATGAGGTAATTTTAGATGGTGAAATAAGATGCATATATGAAGATAAAATAAATAAATATACAAAACAAATATCAGATACACTTGAGAGGGTTGTAATAGCGGAGGGAGGCACCTTCCAAGCTGAGGTAAAAAGGAATCATGATGGTTACAACATTCAGGAGAGCCATCCAATTCTTTTATTAATGAAAAAGGCTGCAGGCAGGCTGGGGATTAAACTAAACCTTCATGCTACCGGTGGTTTGAGTGATACCTCCGTTATAAATTGCAAGGGGATACCTGCCGTCGATATAAGCGTAGGCATGACAAATGTACACAGCACACAGGAGTATATATCAATTTCTGATATGACAAAAGCATGCTCATTAATTGTTGAAATCATTCGGGCACATGCTGAGTGATAATTATTAAGTTGAGTTAATTAACTTAATACAGTGGAATCTATACGATAGTGAACTCGTTCAGCTAAAGCTGAACAACACGCTTAATTAACTTAATACAGTGGAATCTATACCCGTACATCGAAGCTGTTGGTTACCAAATTTGTTATGTTAATTAACTTAATACAGTGGGAGCTTTACGAGAACCAATATTTATTATACAGTGAAATTGGAGTAATTAACCACCTGGCTGCTTGTGTATTGTTGCAGCATAAATCGAACTTCGATGGGGGGTGGTCCAACTTTTCTACGTCAACTTGTTATTCACTTGTGTTTTTAGACATTGGTATCGAGCGGCTGAGTTGTGATATCATCCTCAGCCGGTAACTTTCTGTGCAGGCAAGAGCTTAAAACACTGTGAGAAGGCTTGGTTACTGATTTGGCGCGCAGGAGTGTTTGTCGAAATGCGTGCTGATATCATCAAATAAACGGCTTAAGCTTTCTTTGTTATGGATGATCTTTACAGCATCGGCAAATAGCTCAGCAACAGATACTACTTTAACCTTTGGGTGTGCAAAAGCTAGTGGGTTTTCAACTGTATCGGTAATCACGAGCTCCTCTATGGGGCTTTCAGATAATGAGTTAAGTCCCCTATCGCGTATAAGAGCATGAGAAACGCAGGCATAAATCTTTTCTGCACCATGCTCTTTTAGTATGCGGGCGGTTTCAACCAGAGTGCCACAGGAAATTGTAAAATCATCTACGATTACCGCATCTTTACCCTTAACATCCCCAATGATGCCCAAGACTTCAGCGTTTTCATCATGGAACAACCTCGTTTTATCACCGATTGCAACAGGGGCTTTCAAAAGGTTTGCATAATTTCTAGCGTTTTTGGCAAACCCGGCATCTGGAGAAACAACAACCATATTCTCTAAATTCTTTGTTTTTATATAATTGCATAAAGGATACATTCCGTATAAATGATCAACCGGCTTTTTGAAAAACCCTTGTATCTGAGGACTATGCAAGTCCATGGTAATGATTCTATCCACTCCGGTTATTTCAAGGCAATCTGCACACACCCTGGCTCTTATGGAGACTCTCGGTTCATCCTTTTTATCTCCCTTTGCGTAGCTGAAATAAGGAATAATGGCTGTAATAGAACCTGCACTTGCTCTTTTGAAAGCATCTATTAAGAACAAAAGCTCCATAAAATCATCATTCGGCTTAACTCCGATTGTTTGAACGATATAAACATCTTTATCACGGACTTTTTCAAGAATTTTCACAAATGTATTTCCCTCTGAAAAGGTGATTGTTTGTGATTTCCCTACCTCAGTGCCTAAATGCTTGCACATCTTTTCAGCAAATTTAATACTTGAACTTCCGGCAAAAATTTTAATTCCGATTTCCTCAGTAAGCATATAAAAACTCCTTTTAATGAACAAAAATAAAACTACCATTTGTCCCTACATTTCACTTTAACATAGTGTTAACATAAAGACAATACGATCACTACCGGGAAAAATGAGAAGTGACTTTTCGTTACCATTCAGATGTCACAGAAAAGCAGCGGGAGGCTTTACGGGTCGAGGCTTGTGGTACGTTCTGGTGTTGGGGTTATCCTTCAGGGGGAGCGTTCCAATGGGTACACTCCTGTGGTACGCACCAGGAAGCTGCAGTGGTTGGGGCTTGCAGCGCATTCAGGAATAAAGCAAAAAGATTTGATCAAATTCACGGGATCTCTCCCACAGACCTCTGCTATTCAACTCTTTTATGGTTGATGTAAGAAGGCCATCAACCCAGCCGGTACTTAAAAGCTTTTGACAGCAATAAGTAAGCGAGGAATCCCAAATATTCCATTCTCTACAAAAGAAAAGGTAATGCCATAAGTTTTTTTTGCATGGTATTATACGCCTTGTTTCAAAGCTGGAAAATGCATCAATGGCCTTTTTTTGATCCCCGGAATAAATGAAAGTTGTTAAAAGAAAATCTGCGTAATCTTTACCATAAGCGTTTTCAGGAATAGCGGAAAACAAACCGGCGATTTTTTTGCTTTGAAGTAAGTCCGGTTCCTTTTTAGACAAAACCTGAAGCAAATCCCATCTTAATTTATCAGATATTTCATCAAGCTCTATACAATATCGGTACAGCTTAATGGCTTTTTCATCTACTCTGGAATCTTGAAGCCAAAATGCAGACAAAAGGATGTTTGCAACGAGATTATCCTTAGTTTTGTTATAAATTCTATTTAAGGTAATAAAATTTTCTTTTAACAAAAACTGCGAAACAATGCTTTTCCCACGCCTACTTAAGGATTTAGACATATAAAGACGACTGACCATGCGATGTATGCGTTTTTTACTTATTTTCTTATTACAGAATAAATCCTTGTGTTTGTTAAAATACCGTGCAGCGGCGGTAAAGCGTTTTTCCGCAAGGAAAACTTCAAGCTTCCCCAATAGTGCGGGAATATATAGGGGATCGAGTTTAATTGCTTGCATAAACATCTTGTCGGCCAATGCAGGTTTTCCTGACAGCATATATTGAACCCCCAAGCCATAATAGCCGAATGGGCGGTTTGGTTTTCTTCGAATGTAGCCTTGAAATTTAATTATACGGATATCAACCAAAAGCTCCTGATCAAGCATGTAATCTCCCCTAGTTTCATGGATTTTCAATATTTGTCTGTGTTTCATCCAAATATTCTTGAATAATTTTCTGGACATGGGTGTCTTTAATCGTGATAGATATCTGGATCCTTCGGTTTTTCGTCTTTGATGCTTCTGTTGTTCCCGGATCAATTGGGCGGAAATATGAATAACCTGTTGCTGCAAAATATGAGCCATATTTTGTTTCAAGCTTAGGGTTTTTCGCCATCATAGTGTTTATAACCGAATAGGCTCTTGCACATGAAAGATCGTAGTTGCTTTGATAAGTGCCATCAATGTCCGCATGACCTTCAATGTTGATAGAATCAATATAATCACGGATGCTAACGTCATCCAAAATTCTTTCAAATGCAACTGCAAATCGGCTAAGAAGAGCCTGACCTTCTAAAGATATGTCAGAAGATTTTTTTGCGAATAAGAGGCTGTTATTGATAACAAGATTAGCGTTGTTGTCTATATCAACCAGCGGTTCACCGTCAGGAGTGGTAGATGTTCCGATTTCGTCCTCAATCGAATCCTTCACTTGTTTTAAAATGTTCAACCGTAGTACGGATATATTTTGAAGCTTAGCCCTCAAATCGGACAGTTCCTGGTTACTGTTGGCAATAATTTTTTCCTGCTCCAAAAGCTTTTCCATTGATATGGTAAGCTCTCTTTTTCCCTGCTCAACCTCCGCTTTTAAATTTTCAGCTTCACTTTCCATTATTCGAATTGCATCTTCCTTTTCGGATATCTCAAGTTTTTTTAATTCCAGAGAATCACCGGCTTTTTTCAACTCATCATTCATTGACGAGAGCTCACTCTTTTTCTCGTCAAGCTTCTGATTCCATGCAGATACAGTTAAAATCTGTTGCAAATAAGCAATAAACACAAGGAAAAAAAGCACAAGAACTATTGTGGACATTATATCAGTAAAGGATGGCCAATAATTATGTGGTTCTTCATGTTTTTTAAAATTACGGGTTCGTGCCTTCATAAAAGCAAGACCTCCTTTTCAAAAGCTCGCTATTCGGGCGTTGAAGGTTCCTCAACCTTGCGCTCAGACATCAAGCGGTCAATCCTGGCCACTGCCACCTCATTATAAGTGAGTATCTGATCGGGGAGAGAAGCTATTGTTTTTGCAAACAATCCCTGATTTTCACGGAATTTATCAAGCAATTGAATAATATCTTTCATACTGTCTTCCATGGAATGCTTCATTTGTCTATTAAGTTCTTCACTGCTGTTTGAGAGGGATTTTGAAAAAGAAACTGCAGCCTGATTTCCAAGCCCGCTTATTTCGCTGCTGAGCTTTGACATTAGGTTTGTAAAATTCTCTTGATATATTTCCAAGTCTCTTGTATGCTGCTGCATATTGGTGTTCATGGAACCGGCAAGCCCTTCCACAACCTGAACCGTCGAGGAAACATCACCTATGAGCTGGCTAATGTCGCTTACAAGCTGCCTGTTAAATGTGGACATTTCATCAGCAGCTTCACGTATATTATTGGAAAAGCTTTCGATGCTATTATAGTTTTCTACTACGATATCGGAGGATTTTGTTAAAGCCTCGGTAACCTTAATAAAATTAACATCCATTCTCTCTATATTGTTACGCATGTTCAAATTGAACTCATTTAAATCCCTCATGTTTGAACCAAAGTTTGTTAGAGATTTGTCAAATTTATCGACAGTGGTATCAAGTGCCTGGCTCGAGACGTTTACATCCATAACAACATTTGTAAGCTTTTCTCCAAAGCTTTCAACAGTTGACTTAAGAGATGCCTGGATTTTGTCACCAAACTCCATAAATGTTTCCTTAAGGATGTTGTTCATCATTGTGTATTCGGTTTCCTTATCCTTTGAAACAAACAGAGACAGATGGTTGTCAAGATATTCTTCAACTTGAACCATGAGGTTTTCCTTGCTCTCTTCTGCGTTTACGACAGACAGAAAAATTGTATTAATAATTGAGCATCCAACCCCCACAAGACTTGTTACAAAAGCCACCGACATACCCTCAAGAGAAGCTACAAGGCGCATTAACAGTTCATTAATGCCGGTGCTTTCAATAAGCTCAATAAATTCAATACTTGTAAAGATGCCTGCAAGCTCAGCAACAGCAGCTGTGAGGCCAACAAAAGTACCAAAAAGACCAAGGGCAATTAAAAGCGAGTTTGTATTTTTAATAAAGCGCTCTCCCAAGGCCATGCCACGAAGTCGGAGACTAAAGTTTTTTTCAATTATTGCCTGAGTATTTACCTCGCTTAAGCAGTCTTTAGCTGTATTTATGTAATCTTCAATTATTTTGTTTAAGATGTCTGAATGAAAGCTTCGTTCTTTTCTGCGGCGCCAATCCAGCAGATCCTCCAAAATTATAATATATTTTTTTCGAATGATTAGATTGAAAGCAAAAGAAATAATGAAAACAATTAAAGTAGTAACAATAATAACCATTCCAAAGCCTTGAACCTGCAGATAAACATTTTTAAGTGTGTCTAACAATAAAACTCACACCTTTCTTAAGTTTTTAGGCAAATTGATACCTTATTGATTCATTTAAAGAAAGCCATACCTGTTTATTGAATGCTAATAAAAGAAAATGCTTATAATCAGGTACAAGCATTACATTAAAAATAGTATAGCATATTTTCCAAAAAAATAGGTTACAAATGGATTAAGAATATTAATGGCATACGGTGGCGAATTATGTTATAATACTCAAAAAAGTTTGTATTCATTGTTAATGTATAAATCCTGAGTTTTGGCTAACTTGGGCTTTTGATAAATGTCAAGGCTATGGGGGCGATAAATGTGAAAACTATTGAAGAAATTAACGAAAAAATAAAGCAAGGAACAGCTGTTGTAGTCACTGCCGAGGAAATGATCGGTATTGTTGAGGAAATTGGCACAAAAAAGGCTGCACAGAAAGTTGATGTAGTTACCACGGGAACATTCAGTCCTATGTGCTCTAGTGGAGCATTCATTAATTTTGGACACTCTAATCCTCCAATCCGTATGACAAAGGTATGGCTTAACGATGTTATGGCATATGCGGGCATTGCTGCCGTTGATGCATATATAGGTGCTACTGAGCTTTCCGAAAGCCAAGGAATGGCGTATGGCGGCGCTCATGTTATTGAGGATTTTATCAGCGGAAAGGACATCCGGTTATATGCAGAAAGCTATGGAACGGATTGTTACCCGAGGAAAAACATAACGGCTACAATAAACAAATACAACGTGAACCAGGCGATTATGTTTAACCCCAGAAATTGTTATCAGAATTACCCCGCAGGCACTAATTCCACTGATAAAACAATTTACACATATATGGGCACGCTGCTTCCGCAATTCGGAAATGTCACATACTGTACATCAGGTCAGCTTAGCCCGCTTTTAAATGATCCGGAATACCGAACTATCGGGATTGGAACGAGGGTGTTCTTAGGTGGAACTCAAGGTTATGTGGCATACCAGGGTACTCAGCATGATCCCGGTCAGGAGCGTATGCCAAACGGTACACCGGTCAGTATGGCCGGAACGCTTTCACTTATAGGCGATATGAAGAAAATGTCTGCCAAGTATATTCGAGCTGCGGTTTATGAGAAATACGGAACAACGCTTTTTGTAGGTATAGGCATTCCCATTCCCATTCTTGATGAGGACATGGCAGCAAAAACCGCTGTTTCTGACAAGGATATATATACAAATATTGTGGATAAAAGCGGAGCAACGTCCTTTTCTCAAAGAGTTTCATACGGTGAGCTTAGAAGCGGCAGTGTTATAGTTAACGGGAAAAAAGTTCCCACAGCTCCGCTATCCAGCATGAAGGTTGCGAGAGAAATTGCAGATACCCTGAAATGTCAGGTATTAAAGGGCGAGTTTTTGCTATCGGAGGCTGCAGAGCTTCTTAAAAAAACAGATGAGCGTTTGAATAAGCTAGAGGCTAAGGACTAGGAACTAGGGACTAGGAAATAGGGGCTAGAAACTAGAAGCTGTAGGAAGCAAGTATCTAGGTACTAGAAGCTAGAGGCTGGAAGTGAGTGCCTAGGTACTAGAGGCTAGGTACTAGAGGCTAGAGGCTAGAGGTTAGAATTGAGTATCTAGGTACTAGAGTATAGAGGTTAGAGGCTGGAAGTGAGTATCTTGGTGCTAGGAATTAGTGATTAGAGTCTGGAAACGTGTGACTAATGAATTGAAGCTGGATGCCATATTCTAGTTCCTAGCATCTAGCATCTAGCCCCTAGAAAGGTGGTGTTTAAAATAAATACAATAAAAGTAAGCTTAACTTTTCCGCCAACAAAGGTGACATTTCCTTTGATGACAAAACTAGTTCGTGAATATGAGCTTGAGGTTAATATACTTCATGCAGATATCCGGCTGAATAAAACAGGTAAATTAATTGTTGAATTGACTGGGAAAAAGAGCAATATCGATAATGCGCTTAAATATATCGAGGAACAGGATATAACATACCACATTTTTAATGGCACACTTACATGGGATGAAGAGAAATGTGTACATTGTGGAGCATGCACCTCTGTATGCCCGCCTCGTGCTCTTACAATTAACGAACCTGATTTCATCTTAAGCTTTGATAAGGAAAAATGCCTTGTTTGTGGTTTGTGTGTAAAGGCATGCCCCCTTAACATTATGCGCCTTGCTCAAAGAGATTAAAAGTATAAGAGCGAGATACTAGGTACTAGAAGCTAGA
>DAIPML010000088.1:8115-11751 GCA_036768735.1 Clostridiales bacterium
TAGAACCAGCATCTAGAAAGGTTTGGCTTTATGAGTCTGGAAAAGGAATCGCGGAAATACAGAAATCTTTTTAGTGGTGATGATTTAATTTACTTCACCAAAAAGATTGAGCAAACCGATCTATGTATCGGAGCTTTAAAAAATTTAAATAAAGAAGCGGAAGAAAGCATTAAAAAATACCGGCAGCTTATTAAGGATTATATCCGCAGGCAGCCGGTTTTTTTGCATAGTTTGGTTCCGGTAAAGCCTCTTTTTGATGCACCCTTGATTGTTAAGCATATGTGCCATGCGGCGGAAATTGCGGGTGTGGGTCCTATGGCGGCTGTTGCCGGAGCTGTCAGCATGTATGTGGCACATGATTTGATGCCGTATAGCAGTGAGCTGGTAATCGAAAATGGCGGAGACATATTTTTAGCAGGTTCAAGTGATAGAACTGTAAGTGTTCACGCAGGAAAATCATTATTGTCCGACAAAATTGGCATTAAGCTTAAAAAAGACGAGCTTCCCATTAGTGTTTGTACTTCCTCGGGCACCGTTGGTCATTCACTAAGCTTCGGTAAAGCCGATGCAGCAGTGATTTTATCCAAGGATGCATGCCTTGCGGATGCAGCAGCTACAGCAATAGGCAACATTGTAAAAACAGCAGAGGATATAAAACAAGCTCTTAACAAGGTAAAGAAAATATCGGGAGTTACCGGTGCTCTTATAATCTTGGGAAGTGATATGGGAGCCTGGGGTAATGTGGAGTTGTGCCGGATGTGATAAAAGGAGGTGCGGGTGTGTATCAAGCTAGTATATTCATTCAGATTTTTTGTGCTGTTTTGGCTGCAGGAATATTGATACATCTTCTAATTAGCGGTAGAAAAACTAAAACAACATACAGCTATATGCTCTGCATTACACTGCTTTTTTTGTGGAGTTTGGCTGAGATTCTTGTAATACTGTCACAAAACTCAAGACAGGAAATGATCGCTATAAAATTAAAATTTATACCCGTAGTGTATACAGGCGCAAGCTGGTTTTATTTTTGTCTGAATATGACTCAATCAAAATTGGCTAAAAGCAAATTTGTAAAATTGTTTTTAGTTCTTTTCCCTGCAGTATGCTATACTTTTCTATTGACAAATGAGTGGCATAAATTGTTTTTTGTCGAGGTGCTTTTTAAAACAAAGATCCATAGAGGAATCATTTTTTGGCTGCATACAGCCGAATCCTATTTTTTGATAATCGCAGGCACAGCTTATTTGTTTGTACATATGAGAAGAAAAGTTGGAAAAAGTCTGAAATATATAATGCTGCTTCTTTTAGCAGTTTTGATACCGATGGTGGCAAATGCGCTGATGCTAATAGGGGTTTTACCTAATAAGGGGCTTGACATTACATCACAGGTATTATTGCTTTCTTTTATTTTCTTTGGGGTAGCGGTCTATCAACAAAAGTTTTTAAATTTATATCCGGTAGCAGCCAGACACTTTATTGAAACAATGCCAGACGGAATTATTATATTGGACAAGGAAAACCTTGTTATTGGCGTTAACGGAGCAGTAAATAACCTGTTTCCAGGCTTAGGCTTGAAAATATATGATAAGTCTATAAAAATAATAGATTATATTAGAGAAAATGATGAAGAAGGATTTAGTCCTGTCCTGGCGTTGGCATTACAGGATGCTAGCGCTCAACTGACGGAAAAAGTGAAGCTGAAAATTTATGATATGGTTATAAATGTTGAGCTTATGACCTTAGCTGGATTTCACCAGACTCCTACCGGTAAAATAATTATTCTTGAAAACTTTACTGAGGAACAGCAGCTGCTGGATGAAATCCAGAAGAAGAATTTACTCCTAACAAAATCAAATATAAGACTTACTCATTCAAACAACATGCTTATGAGTGCAAACAATCGACTTGAAAAACTATCCCAAACAATTGAAGAATTGGCCGTTATGAAGGAAAGAAATCGCGTTGGACGTGAAGTTCATGACACTGTTGGACATATGCTTACCCTCGTAATTGCCCTTGCTGAGAATGCTAAATTGGAATTGTCCGACGAGCAGACAGGGATAAAGGAGACAATGGATAAAAGCATTGAGCTGGCAAGGCAAGCGCTAAACGACATCCGAAACTGCCTTAACGGTATCTGCAAGGAACCGTTTGAAAAAGCAAGCCTTGTGGATTTATTGAACAATCTTATGAAAAACAACTCCACATCGGGGCTCAAGGTAGCTGTTTCCGTTTCTGAGGACTTACCGAAATTTAATGCAGAGATATTGATGACCATATACCGGATTTGCCAGGAATCCATAACTAATGCCATACGTCATGGCAATGCAAAAACAGTTAATATAATTATAAAAAATCAGCAAAACTCTGTGAGATTATATATATTTGATGATGGAGTGGGCTGCGGCAGCATTGTAAAAGGCTATGGTTTAACGGGAATGGAGGACAGGGTTACAAAACTTGGCGGGAAGATATCTTTCGGCTCAGATGGAGAAAATGGGTTTAATATAATTGTAGATTTGCCTGCTTGCTAAACAAATTTTAAAGCAGTTTTAATGCTAACTCTGCAAAGAATGCGAGCAGTTGGATGTTTGACTCGATTTTCCAAATAAGCTTGCTATTAGTATTTGAGAAACCGGTACACCGTTGACTTGCGCAAGGGATGTCGAGTATCTGTAACTTGCCAGTAATGTTTGGGAAGCCGGTATCGGCATGCGGAGGTGTGATATAGGCAGAGGTCTTAGGTATTTGATAAAGTACCCATTAAGACAAAAAGGGGGGTTAATAGTGAGCGATAACGTTATTCGTGTTGTGATTGCAGATGACAGCCTTATTTTCAGGGAAATAATAACAGAGCTTCTGGGTAAGGATCCGGAAATATCTGTAGTAGCAGTTGCTGGTAATGGTAAGGAGGCTTTTAACTGTTGCCGGGAATTAAACCCGGATGTTGTTTTGATGGACATACGAATGCCTGAATGTGATGGCATAGAGGGGACAAAGCTCATTAAAACACTTTTTCCGTCAATAAAAGTTATTGTCTTTACAACCTTCGAGGATCAGGATTTTATAACAGAAGCGATTCGTTATGGTGCAGAAGGATATGTTTTAAAAGATTCAGGACAGGATCATATAAGAACCGTTATAAAAAGCGTAAAAAAAGGGTATCCTGTTTTTCATGAAAAGGCATTAGATACAATGGTACAATCTATTTCAGGGACTCCGACAGGAAAGATTAAAGTGGAGTTAAGCCCCACAGAGCGTGAAATCCTTTTTAATGTTGTTGAAGGAAAGAGCAACAAAGAAATCGGGGTAAACTTAAAACTTAGCGAAGGAAGGATCCGAAACATAATCAGCGATTTGTTTGATAGAACAGGCACATCGGACAGAACTCAATTAGCTGTGTTTGCTGTGAGAAATGATTTAGTGGAATGACAGTGCCGGCACTGAGGGAAACTTCGGTTTATGTCCCGAATACAAGGGGCTTAAGGATATTTCGGTTAAAAAAGAAAATAGGTTAAACTGTAAGGGGGGCATGGGTAAATACAGCTTAACCTGATCTTATAAGGAACAATAACTATAATAGAACATTTTAACTAAAAGATAAAGTGCCCAATCCTCACTTTATTGTAAACCATA
>DAIPML010000089.1:0-11614 GCA_036768735.1 Clostridiales bacterium
ATTCGTGTTCCTCGGGGCGGAACTTTGCCTTAAGCTTCCTTCAGATTCCGCTTCACGGCGGACACCCTTGCCATCGACTAATGGTTGGCGATTACAAACCCCCATAGTGGACTTTCACCACCAAGTTAAATACCATGCACGGCGCACAAAAAACTGCCACCCTTTGAGGAAAGGTGGCAGCAAATGTTTTGAAGTGGCTTTAGATATTTATATTATTGCCAAATAATACTTATAGCGATTTTGCCATAATTTGGGAAAATGCACTTTTCAAAGAGTTTAATTCCTCTTATGTCATCATATGAGCTAAACCATTCGGAAGCTTCTACAATTTCAGTATCATCACATTTGAGTCCATTATTAAAATAATCTCCAGCAACAGTAAGAGGAGGAGTCTTTTTTGACGAATGCTCAATGAAATACTTATATGGGAAATCATTTGATTTCCAACTATATTCAATCATATTATCTCTTGAAAAAACTACCATAATAGGGTATGCGTCAATTTCTATATATTTAAGTAATGTCGCAGAAAGACTTGTTCCAAATTCCTTTGTCAACGATTCTATCAAAGAAAAATCAAATTTTCGTGTTTGAACAGCTTGTTTAAAACGAGATGTTGGCATTAGTAAGTTTGAAGCGAAATGATCAGCCTCCATTTCTACGATATTTTTCCTCTGGAATCTGTAATATGATTTATGCAAAGACTTCCCTTTTTTTAGAGCATTACGATGTTCATCAATAAAAAAATGTCCTAATTCATGAGCAAATGAAAATCGAAGTCGTGCATTGTCTGTCGATTGAATATTTTGTGTATTCAAATAAACATGAAAATCTTTAGAATCATGTTCTAAAAGACCATCAAAACAATCTCCATATTCTCCATAATTATACGTTACACCAGATTTTTCGGCAATGAGTTCTGGCAACACCATACTATGTGGACAATAATCAATAGATATAAATTCAGCTAATTCAGCTAATTCTTTTTTTCGAGCATTATCTATTGTCATTCTTCTTTTTCTTAGCTTCTTCTTTATCTCTTTTCATTTTCGCAAGCATATCTTCTGGGATATCTTTCCCTTCTCTTGCAGCTAATGCCCAATTCCTTTCTCCCTCTGAATTGTCTATTGCAATTACTCTTTTCTTTAGTGTCTGCTTTTTGTCCTCAAATACAAAATCAGGAGATCCTAATTCTTTGGGCAAAGGAATATAGTCTATATTTTCTTCAAAAACGGACATCTGTTCATCTGTTGTAGGGAATAGGTACCCATGTGATTTCAGTGCATTTTCAAGATATGCTTCAAAATCCGCATCCTGTATTTTTATTTTTTTTGTCATTGTTGTTATGATTTAATCGTTTGACAAGTGGAGTTTTGGATAATATGCGCTTTAATTTTATCCAAAGCTCTTTTTTTGATTTGCCTAATATTAGCAGGTGTAGTCGAGTATCTATTGCTTAACTCACTTAAAACTTCATCCGGCAAATGTTTATTTTCTTCCTGATATAGAAAACAGGTAAGTAAAATTTCTCGGTCTCTTTCAGATAACAAACTCAATGCATCATTTAAAATTTTCTTTTGAGGTGTCTCGTAATCAACAATATCATCTTCAATATCAGAAGTAGAAGTTATTACATCCTCTTTCAAGGGGATATTTTTTCTGTCATTCAGATTATATTCTTTGATTAAATCAAGAGTCTCGTTATAGGCTATTTTTGACATCCATGTTGACAACTTACTTTTCTTAGAATCATATGTTGGATGCGCATAAATAGTCATCATAGTGTTACTAAAGACATCTTGTGCCAACTCCGCTCCGTTCTCAATATCTAACTTCGCGCAAACGCCATAGCATAAAGACCATAGCAAGTTCTTGTATCGCTTATAAAAAATACGAAAAGCGTCCTTTGCCTCAGCCTCATTTTCTTCCTTATAAGACATTAAAACAAAGAGATCTTCATCTGTGTATGAAATATCTAATTGTTTCTTGTTTTGCATAACATCCATATTTTGACAATCTATATTAATATACTCGTAAGCGTGACCAATTACGATAAACTGCTAATTTTCTGCAAAGTTAGCAAAAATGTCACGCTTATGAGTATAATGGTTAAACTAATGCAGAGAATAGATAATGACCGATATGATAACTTATAGCAAGACTTCATTAAAAGACAAAAGCTCCTGCAAAGCTTTCGATTGGAGTGATAAGAGCGAGTTATGGTTTTATAGAGGTTTCAAGTTTAACATATACAGAGTAAAAGCAGAGATAATATATTATGGTCATCAGTCGCAACCAACCTTCAATGGGAATAGTCGGCTTAATAGCTAAAATACAAATTAATTAAATAAATTGAGTATGAATGTACATGACGGGGCGCCGGATACGCAAAAAGAAAAAATCCCCTTGAAGTTTGTTATTGAGGGAAAAGAGTATGAAACCTGTGAGCAATACCTGACAGGTGCAGAGTTGAAGCAATTAGCGGGCATTCCTTTGGAAACCGAATTGTTTCTATCTATTAGTAAGCCGTATAATGACGAACTGATAGAAAACGATACGCGAGTAAATATAGCAAGACCGGAAACGGAGTATTTTTTTGTGAAAAAGAAATTGCACTTCACTATCAATGGAGTTCCTTTTGTTTGGTACAAGCAATATATCCGTGGCGTACAAATTCGAGAGTTAGGAGGGATTTCGCATAATGATGAACTATATCTTGATATTCCTGATGGTTGGAACGATGATTTCATTGAAGACGATGAAATTGTTGATTTAGCTCGTCCGGGTGCAGAACACTTCATTTCTAAACCCAAACAAAAGGAGTTTAAAATCATAGTAAATGCTCGTGAAAAGGCTTGGTCGCAGGCTACCATATCTTTTGAACAAGTCATTGTATTGGCATTCGGTTCCTACGACAATAATCCGAATAAGGGTTATACCGTTACTTATAGTAAGGGGCCTAAGCCTAACAGGGAAGGTTCTATGGTGAAAGGATCAGTTGTTGATGTTAAAAATAATATGATATTCGATGTCACAGCAACTGATAAATCATAGTCAAGACCTTAAGCGTCTTAGAGACGAAGGTTACGAAATAGAGGTTCGTGGTGGACATTTACTTGTCCACCATATTCCCTATGTAAGAAGCGATAAGACTATACAGTACGGAATACTAGTGAGCACGCTTACTTTGAAGAATGGAACCACTACTGCCACTCCTGATAATCATGTTATTTATTTTATTGGAGACAACCCTTGTAATGACGACGGGACGATAATAACTGCAATACAACACGATAATTCAGCCAAGAATTTTGGAGGCATAGCAATAAATCGCTCTTTCTCGAATAAGCCTCAGCAAGGCTATCCTAATTACTACGAAAAGGTGAAACGGTATGCAGATATTATTTCAGCTCCCGCTAAGTACTCGGATAGTACAGTAACTGAAAAAACGTTCAAAGTCATACCTGACAATGCAAATGAAACGGTTTTTCAGTACATTGACACTAACTCAAGTAGAGCAAATATAGACTTGATTAACTCTAAATTTAATGGGCAAAAAATCGCTATTATCGGGCTGGGCGGAACTGGTGCTTATGTATTGGATTTGATAGCCAAAACTCCTGTTTCCGAAATTCACATTTTCGATGGAGACGACTTCGATCAACATAATGCGTTTCGCTCTCCGGGAGCTGCTTCAATTGATGATTTAAATAAGAATCAAAGGAAGGCTGAATATCTTTCCGGTATTTACGCTAATATGCACAAGCATATAATCCCTCACAGTTATTATGTACTGAAAGACAATATCCAAGAGCTCGACCAAATGTCTTTTGTTTTTATTTGCGTTGATAAAAACAGTGTTCGTAACATGATAGTTAAGTACTTAATTCACGCAGGCATACCTTGTATTGACGTTGGTTTGGGTGTAGAAACCGTAGATGATAAGTTGCGTGGAGCTACAAGGGTAACGACTGTAACTAAAGCAAAAAACGACCATTTTTCCACAAGAGTATTTGCAGAAGACAGTGAGAATAACGATTATGTAACAAACATTCAAATAGCCGAACTCAATTCGCTAAATGCGTGTTTCGCTGTAATCAAGTGGAAAAAATTAATTGGCTTTTATGTTGATCAAGAATGTGAGCACAATAGCATTTTTACGATAGGGACTTCAAAAATAATCAACGATGATGCAACATAGGTTTGTCGAGATTATTCCCGATGCTGTCGAAGATGATGTGTTGTATATTTCTCTGAAATACTGCACAGCCATACACAAGTGCGTGTGTGGCTGTGGAAATGAAGTGGTTACGCCTATTTCTCCTACGGATTGGAAGTTGATATTCGATGGAAAAACGGTTTCTTTATCTCCTTCTATAGGCAATTGGAACTTTAATTGTCAATCTCATTACTGGATTAAAAGGAACGAAATCGTTTATGCCAGAGAATGGGATAAAGAAGAAATTCAATTCGGCAGGGCAAATGATGAAAAGCGAAAAGCAAAGTATTACAATGAAGAAAATGAGAGCGTTAGTTCTGTTACAAAAAGACCTAAAAAGAAAAAGAGATGGAAGAAGTTCTTAAAATCAATCTTTTCTTTTTGAAGTAATCATTTATAAGGTTGAGTACGACAGAAAAATAACTTTAAGCAGGAATCAATCCACCTGCATTGTTCGGATTGAAAGCTAAATTTTACAGGTATGGCTAAAAAAGTTACCAGTAAATCCGCTGCCACAGCCGCTTCTAAAGTTTTGAGAGATGGGCGAACAAGTGCTACAAGCAAGACCGCTGCAGGAAGTGCTCTCTCTCAAAGAGAAAAAAGCGGAAAACGAAAATGAGCAGCATGATTAAAAGAGCGTAGAAGATTAAAAAACTACGCTCTTTTTTACATTTTACATTTATTCCCCTTGCTGTAACAAATGAGCCAACGCAGGGTCATTTTTTATTCGTTCCAATTCTTCGGCAACAATCTGTTTCGTTTCCTCCTTGATACGGTTATAGTTGAGTTGTATCTGCTCTTTCATCTTATTCTCTCCGTTTTCGTCTGTGAAATCAGTAATTACAGGAATGGATTGATACGCCTTTGTTTCGGCAGCAACTTTCGCATTATCCACAACGATTTCACAATGGAAAATCTTCTGCTCGATACGTTCATCAAAGTTGTCAGAAATCGCACCGACAAACATACCTTGTGTAAGATTGGATATTTTGGACGGAGGTATCAGGCTGTCCATTTGGGTACTGATAGAAGTTGATTTATCATTACGATTGATGGTCATAGACTGACGTTTTTGTAATACTTTTCCAAAGCGATCAGAAAGCGTTTTGGCTGTTTCGCCTACTACCTGACCGGAGAAAATATTACCAACCGTATTCATCACTACTTTCGCTTCCTTGTCGCCGTAATCCCTTGTTAATTGGCTGAAATCTTGAAACCCTAAAAGCACTGCAACTTTATTACTTCTGGCGGTTGCTATCAGGTTGTCCAATCCTTTGAAGTAAATTGTTGGCAGCTCGTCAATGACTACCGAACTTTTCAGTTGTCCCTTTTTGTTGATTAATTTCACGATACGAGAGTTGTAAAGTCCCAATGCCGCACCGTAGATGTTCTGCCTATCGGGATTGTTACCGACAACCAACACTTTCGGATCATCAGGATTGTTTATATCAAGCGTAAACTCATCGCCACTCATAACCCAGTACAACTGGGGTGAAATCATACGGGATAGTGGGATTTTTGCACTGGCTATCTGTCCCATTAATTGGTCGGCAGCACCTCCCAACCATGCGTCCATAAAAGGACTAAGATAGTTTTCTAGTTCAGGATATGAGGTGAGAATTGGGAAAATATTTTCATAACGTTTATTCAGGAACTCAATTGCATGAGGGAACGTACAATATTTTCCGTTCTGATAAATGCGTAAATACCAAATTATAGAAGCAAACAGAATTATCGGGGATTCCACAAAAAAATCGCCTTGTTTTTGCACCCATGTTTTATTGAGATTGAGCATGATTGTGTAGGCACTTTCATAAGCATCGGATATATCCGTCATAAAATCGGGATTGATCGGATTACAACGGTGTGAACGTGCCGGATCGTCAAAGTTTATCACATAAAAAGTAGGGACTTTAGTATAGCCCATTTGATTGTTCAATAAATGGTTATAGGCGATTGTAGAGAGATCGGGGAATTTAAAGTCATACACATACATCGAGAATCCTTTCTCAATTTGCTGTTTAATGTACTGATTAACAACGGCGTATGATTTTCCACTACCCGGAGTACCTAACACAATACTGGCACGAAAAGGATTTACTACGTTTATCCAACCCCGCCATTCCTTTTTCTTGTACCAAAACTTTGTAGGTAAGTTCACAGAATATTCACTCTGTAATAACCGAGTTTCCTGCATAAAACTCTCGTTCTCTGTGTTGAAAACGTCGTCGAACATATTGTTCTTGAGCAAACGGCTGATCCATAATCCGCCAACCAATAGGAACAGATAACCTGCTACCATTGTCAGGATATAAAAACCTGTTGTCGCCGATGCGGTTAACGGCAGGTCGAGTATCCACCAGTTCATAAAGAACAGGATAAAACCTATTGTCAGAAAAACATAGATTTTCGACCAAGTGATTTTTTCCTCTTTAACGCCCTTTATCCCCAAACAGGAAAGAGCAAGGAAAACAACGGCAAATAATTTCGTGTAGAGAATATTGCCGAATAATCCGGCAGTCCGATCAAAGTTCAGTAGAATCTTATCTACTACTCCGATGTTGATTCCCCATTCTCGAATGGCATAATAGCAAAACCAGTATATGTTCATAACCACGAACAAAATACTGATTGCCCGCATAAACTCCATGACTTTAGCAAGTCCTCTTAAATCGTCTTCTTGTTGCATTTTCTTAAAAATTAAATTGTTTAAGAAGCGAAAGTATAGGGGATATGTGAGGTTTTATGCAGTTTTGCTTTAGGTGGCAGTATGTGGCTTCGGTTTGGCTGCTTGTGGCACTTGTCTATATGAAAATTAACCCCGAATACTATAAAATACCTTATCTTTGCAGATGTGTTAAAGTTTAACGAATAATCAACAACTTATAAGCATCAATAAAACTATGTATATAGAAAAGTTCATTATAAAAAACTTTAGGGGAATTGCCGATTTAGCTCTTCACTTTAGCAAAGGGCTAAACGTACTTATCGGAGAAAACAACTCCAGTAAAACGGCGATTATTGACGCTTTACGCATCTGTTTAAGTTACGGTAATCAGAAAAGGGACATTTATATCTCGTATCCTGACTTTCATATAGAAAAAACCGAAATAAGTGATACCCTAAACGATATAGAATTTCACTTGCATTTTAAAATAGAAGACCCAGCTGAAGCGGGTTGGTTCAACGATTTATTGAGTGTTCAAGAAGACGGAACACAGGATTTGCAATTACATTTCCGCTATTATCTTGATGAAGAGGAAAGAATCAGGTATAAGGTATGGGGAGGAACAAATGAAGGACAGGCAATCGCTCCAGAGATCTTATTTCTTTTGTATCATGTTCATTTGGACGCATTACGAGATGCAGAAAATCATTTGCGCCCAATCAGGGGAAACCGTTTAGGGCAATTATATGCCAATATTCAAATTGATCCGAACGCTGAAACCGATAAAGAAAAGAAAAAAGAGATTGCAAAAAAGGTTCGTGAAGCAGTTGATAGTGATACTGATTGGACACAACACATTGGCAAAGGGAAAGAAAAAATAAACGAACATTTGAGAGAAACGAGCTTTGCGAGCAAACAACAGCAAGTTGAAATTTTGTTTCTCCCATTTGATTTTAACCGATTAGTAGATAATCTAAAAATTCAAATGCCTATCTACACTGATGAATTGCTTGAAGGCGATTCATCAAAGCAGAAGCATTTCGAACTATATCAAAACGGACTTGGATATAACAACCTAATTTATACAGCTACTGTTTTAGGGGATTTGAAACAACGAAAAGAACTCAACAAGGAAAGTTATGCAGCCCTACTTATAGAAGAACCCGAAGCCCATCTACACCCGCAACTACAAAATCTTTTCTTTAAATACCTGAATAAACTTGATACGGAGCAAGGATTTCAAATATTCATATCATCACACTCTCCGACAATCACAGCAAAGTCAGATTTGAAGTCCGTTGTGGTTTTGCAGAATCAGGATAATAAAGTGTCTGCCTTATCTCTTGACAAATCAGGCTTGTCAGGAGATAACCGAAAATACTTGCATAAATTCTTAGATGTAACAAAGTCGCAACTATTCTTTTCTAATGGGGTGATTTTAGTTGAGGGTATTTCGGAATCATTACTTCTACCGATTTTTAGCAAAATTATGGAAGAGAATGGAAAGTACGATATCGAAAGTGCTGGAGTTGAATTAGTCAATTTAAATGGTGTCGCATTCTCTCATTTTGCTAATTTGTTTAACAATGATGATAATGACAAAAATTTGAAAACAAGATGCTCTTTGATTACCGATGATGATAGAGATAAAGAAACGGACGAAATTGCTTCAAGAGCAAAGGTAGCCAGTGAACTTGAAAGAAAGAATCTAAAAGTGTTTTTGGCAGAACAAACATTTGAATTTGAACTTTTCATTGCAGGAAACAAAGATATTCTCATAGAAATATTCAAGGAAATGCATCCTGTCGCAGCGGGTAGAATTATTGAAAATGCTGACGTAAAAATTCATGCGACAAATTTCTTAGAGAAAGTTATTTCAAATAAGGCAAAATCAGAATTAGCACATAGATTGGCTGTGAAATTGGCTTCGGACGAAAATGCGAGAAATGCGTTTGTTGTGCCTACATATCTCCAAAATGCTATAAAATACGCTACGAAAGGAGAATAATCGAATGTTTAGAACGCTATCAGATAGTCAACGAGAAATTGTATTCAACAAATCAGGAAAATTTGTTGTGAGAGCCTGTCCGGGTAGTGGAAAAACTTATTGTGTAGGTGCAAGATTAGCTCGATTAATCCATGATTGGAAAAAGAGACATGAGGGAATAGCCGTGCTTTCTTTTACAAATGTTGCATGGCAAGAAATAGAGAAAAAGTGCAACGAGAAATTTAGTATTAGTAAAATCGCATATCCCCATTTTCTTGGGACTATCGACAGCTTTGTAAACAAATACATTTTCCTTCCCTTTGGGCATTTAATCTTAGGATGTAAAGGAAGGCCTATTTTAGTTGGTGAACCTCATGGGACTTGGAGTGGAAAAGACTTTAGTAGCACTCTATTTGACAATATAAGTTACGCTATTGATGGTAGTATGTATGCCATTCAAGCAACAAAAATGAATGCTAATTGGCAGCAAAACAAATATATTACAGGAGCAAAGAAGCGCTATAATAAAGCGGGGTATGCCACACAAAATGATGCAAACTTTTTTGCGATGAAAATCCTTGAAAAATATCCTCAAATCGCCAAAGCTATTGCCGTCAGATTTCCTTATTTGATAGTAGATGAAGCCCAAGACACATCTGATATTCAGATGAAAATAATTGATATACTCATTGAAAACGGATTGAGTGAAATAATGCTTGTCGGCGATCCAGACCAAGCTATTTTTGAATGGAATGACGCAAGACCGGAATTACTCACTCAAAAATATGACGAATGGGAAAACTCCATTATACTGAATGAAAACCGAAGAAGTTCGCAAAATATCTGTGGTTTCACTTTTGGAATTTCTTCTTTGAGTGATGCTTCTGTTTCTGTAAACGAGCAAGTCCGGGAATTTGCTCATCGACCTAAAGTAATTACATATAACAGCAATTTGCCTCAGATAGTATCTGACTTTATTGATGAATGCCAGCAACAGGGAATCAATGTGTCTAAAGAATCTACCGCGATAATTTATCGAAGTAAAAGCATCGTTAATGAAATTCTTGGCATTCCTGAAATTACTTTTGGTACTAATGTATGGGTAGATAGTCATACGCGAGAATTTGCAAGAGGAAAATTCCTATATGATAACGGGCGTTTCAAAGACGGCTTTAAAATATTGGAGCGAATCTTATTGAAAACCTTGAGCAATTTATCTTATTGTTCAGAGGATGATATTAATGATGCAATTGCTCAAATGGGATTTGTTACCTTTAAAAGCCAAATCCATGCTTTTATAAATCTGCTTCCTCGAACAAATATTTCTATTGGAGAGTGGGTTGATGCAGCAAACAAGGCTCTAAAAGAAAATAATTGTGGTTTTGAATTACGTGTTCATAAAGACGGCTTACGCCTTTCGTTTCCCCAATTATTTTTAAATGAAGACAAACAGATTATTGAGAAAAATTACAGATATGGCACGGTGCATAGTGTGAAAGGAGAAACATTTGAAGCTGTTCTTTTAATATTGAAGACTAAAGGCATTGGTAGTGCATATAAAACACTACTCAATAAAAATATATCCATTTCGGCAAGCGAAGAATTAAGAATCGCATACGTTGGAATGACACGACCAAGCAAAATCTTAGTTATTGCAGTTCCCAATGATGATAACAAAAATGCTTGGGAAAATAAGTTGGTTCGTAATTGAAATATAAATAAAAACAAATATGGTAGCGCAAAAACCAAAGGTAGTCAATTTCCACGAAAGCGAATGGGAATTTGTATTTCCGCCCTCCATTGACAATGAGGAAACGTATAATGAATATTATGAGGGTGTTGAGTTGTTAGACTATAATGATGTGGAGGCAGAGCAGATTTTCAAGAAAATTATCAAGAAGCACCCATATCATATCGACGCTTACAATCATTTAAGCATTGCATTCAAGAATCAGAAAAAGTCTTTTGAAAGTTTCTTGACAGCAGAAAAATCATACCTTATCGGAAAATCGTGTTTTCCAAAAGAATTGAAGCAATCCAAACATAAGCTACGTTGGAGTAACTTGGATAATCGTCCATTTTTACGGTCTTGCCACATTTTAGGAATGGAGCATCAGGACAGAAAACAATATGAGGAAGCAATACTGCTCTATTCCGAAATACTTGGTTATAATGAAGATGACCATCAAGGCGTGAGATATTTGTTATTGGAATGTTATTTCGCTCTGAAAGACTATGAAACAGCTGCCAAATTATTGAGAAAGCATAAGGATGATTGGGGTATTGAATTTGTTTATGGAAGATTACTGCTTGCAATCATAAACAATGAGAATGGCAAATTGAAATCTCTTTTGGCGGAAGCAATAAAGCGAAATAAGTTCGTTCCCGAAGAAATCACAAAGAGTAAACACGTTGCTCCTCTTCCTTTCAGGATTCCCGGCGAGCCGTATTTTGACGCAGGCATTCCTATGGGTTCCATTCAAGAGGCATATGAATATTGGAAAAACAATAAGTCTTTATTAACAGACAAACGAGTTAAAGCCTTTTTCAGTTCTATAAAATAAGAAAGAACCATAGTTTTGCCCTGATAATTCCACATGAACTTTCGGGGCAATTTTAATTTTCGACTACATCTGCCGCCCATACCTGCGCTTTTTCTTTTTCCTGCGTCGTGGTAACGGCTGTTCATCTTTCGGATGATTCTCCGGTTCGGGAGAAAGGATTGAGAAAATACCACCCA
>DAIPML010000090.1:0-6488 GCA_036768735.1 Clostridiales bacterium
GAAGTATTCCATACGGAAGTAATGGGTTCTGAGAAATTAGTTTTCTTTTTAGCTCCGTGCTTTCTAAGCTGTTAATAAATTCAGTTCCCGTCATAACAGCACGTACTCCTGCTTTTAAGAAAGCTTCCTTCACAGTCTGAATATCCTGGTTTGGAATCCAGTATTCATTTTGGTTAATACCTAAATCAATTTGAATAGATAAAACTTGTGTTTTTAACTCATCCAGCCTTTTTTCTTCTTGCTGGGACAATGCTTTTAAAACCGGCTTTTGGCTTTTTGCCCACTGGTGAGTATACTCAACTGTTGTAGCATCAACCCCAATTGCCTCACATATGTTTTGCTTAATTGAATTTTCCGCTTCTCTTATTTGCTGGAATTTCATATTCAGTTCTTTCAATTCATTTTTGTCATGACCTAACTGGAGCTGGATTTCATATTGCCTTTTTTCTGTTTGCTTTTGCTCTTCTTCGTTTCTATGAATCTGCTCTTCTATATTTCTTTCGCTTTCTTTTAATTTTTCCAGTTCGACTTTTAGTTCATCAAGCAAATATTCCGGTACAGCTAATCGGAAAAAATCAAACATTCTGGAAAGCTCGTTAAAAGTGTCCTTGTGTTTAATAACCCTCTCGTTAAAGATGCCCAATTCTATGAGAATGCCCTCCAGCCTTTTCTGTAAGCTCTTTTTACTGTTTGAAAGCTCATTGACGTTTTTTTTCAGTTTGCTTTGGTATGCAGAATGCTCAGCAGAAATCCTTTCAAAAAAGCTCCTGCTTTTATCCCATTTAGATATAATGATATCCTCTAATTTCTTTATTTCTTCCTGCACATTCTGGATACCCAGACTGTTTATTAAGTCTTGCTTTTGCTGCCTGATTATATCTCTTTTTTCTATATCATTCTCACGTTTTTTTAAGAAAATATCGGTTTGTATATCTTTCTCACTGGTTTCATACCCAGCTAAATTTTCTTTAATGCTTTCAAGCGCTTGGTTCAACTTTTCCTGTTCTCTTTGCCGTTCTATTTTCGTTCTGCGGGCATGAGCATATTCGATATTATCACGCTGAAAATGTAATTCACCCAGTTCCTTCTGTGCTTCGTTCTTTTTCTCTATCCATCCATTTTGCTGGTCTTCCGCACTCTCCAACATGTTATAAAGGGATGCTAATATCAGATTCCCTTCTCGTATATGCTTGTCAATAGCCGTCACATTTTTTAACCCAAATTCGGTGGTTTCCAAAAGCGGAGCAATCAGCATCAGGAGCTCTTTATAATCGTTTTCCCTTTCAATGAGTCTTGGCAGATCCTTTGTTATTGAAAGATTACTGATAAACATTTCTTTCAGGCTCTCGCCCGCATTTTCATTATAATTACTCATGTTTTGAGTGATTGACTGGATCAACATTTTGTCGATGACTGACTTGTTATCGGTCGCCTTTGAAAAATAGTTCCGCACACCGCCTTCGTCCCGGTTAATGGTCTTCATCATTTCCCATTCAGCGCGATAAATTCCTCTGCTTTTCAAATATTCATAGTAGTTTGAATTAAGCCTTCTTGTTTGGGACATAGGGTATTTAACTATATATTTACTGTTATTATCAATATAATTCTCAAAGATATCGAAAGCAGCAGGGCACTTGTTATTTGTATCATAAACGGGTATTTGCTCAATTGAAAAGAAACCGGAATTATCATGTTCAACAGTATAATGAAAATAATTTAGTCCTGTTTTCTCTTCCAGCTCATCTACTGAATTGCGCTTAGCTGCAGTAACACATATCCCTGTCAAAAGCCATTTTTCAGGAATCGTATCCAGCTTCCATTCTATAATTACATGAAACGTATACGGCTTGAAATTGCGATACCTGTCATAGAACATGCTTATAATGCGGTTTCCGGATTCTTTTCCCCACCTTGTATCGGGCATGGTAATCTGGGACAAAAGCTGCATCAAAAACCCTTTACCTCCCTGGTTTACGAGTGTGATCAAAGTGTGATCCGGCTCATCATTCCGTGTGAAATCTATGAGTGCATCCTCATAACCCTTTCTAAAATTATCATATCTGGCTCCGGTAATCCGAACCTTATTAATTTTGGGCATTCGCCTCTTCCTCCTGCGTTTTACATATCATTTCCTTCATTTGCATATACCGCTCCTGACCGTGATATAAATAATCAAGACGTTCATACAATTCATTCCTGGGAATAATTTTTAATTCCCGTGTATTGTCATAGACAAGACCTTGATCAGCAAGTGGCTTTATTGCTTCATGGATAAAAGAATACCTTGTTCCTTTTGTGTTAACAACATCAATTTTACCAGAAATCTGGTTTTCCTTGTACAAAGAAAATTCATTAACCCACAAATCATAAATTTGTTCAAGTGCAATTCCCCAGTCCTCTGCAAATTCCTGATTCTCGGTTTGCCTTTTCATCCAGGATTCCAAGGTTTTTGTAACAATATCCTCTAACTTTGCGTATGATACTCCTTGCTCCTCCCAGCGGATGCGGATATAGCTCTCCATATCAACTTCAGCCAAATAAATGCAAATAATCGTGTTGGCAAGGTAAAAATATTTTTTCCTCTCTAAGGCTTTATACTTGTCCTTCATCTGGGTATAAGAATTAGCAAACATGCTTCCATATGAGCTTGTAACCATATGAAGATTTTCCCGTGTATCAAAAACCCTAAGCCCGCCTTCCGTAGCCATATCCTTTACGATTTCTCTAACCTCAACACTATTATAATACTCCTGCGCTATCGAATCAGTAGACGGTAGAATTTTATTTTTCAATAGTGCGAAAAAGACCTGTGACCCTTTTCGTATTTCTTCATTGCTATACATTTTTTCTTCTCCTCGTGAATATTTTTTGAGGTTTTTGATCATATAAATTGAACTTAATTTCACTTATGCTGTGACGAGCAATAAAGGATTATGCTCGCATAATCCAGCAATTCAGGTGCGTACCACAGGTGTGTACACACTTGAACACACCTAAACTGGAACGTACCTAAACTGAAACGCACCCTTGTGATCGACCCCATGATTTAACAGATGGGGTAGGTGTTTTTGCGAAGACACAGCATTAGGAAAATGTTCACCTTAAATAATCAACACATATTACATAAGGTGATATAGTAACTTCATCCCATATTATCCATTCTTCATGGGTTTCTATATATGAAGTAACAATTTTCCCTTCAAGTTTTTTCAGCTCGGAGTTTTTTTCACAAAGCCTTCTAAAAAGCTCCAAGCGCTCATCCACATTTTCCGCCATGTTGTATGCAGTGGTTAATGTTACATTGGTAATAGCAAGCATCATGAGCATATCAATGTTTTCTTTTTGCTCCATCCATACTTGCCTTTTTTCCTGGACTAAGAGATTTAATGATGAAAAATGGAATTTACCGTCTTCAAGTAGTGTTTGAAAGATCGGTGCGTATAAGCTGGCAAGCTGCTCCCAGTCAACACCCTTCTCTTCCCAGCTTAAATCCTCTTCAGCTTCCGAACTCTCTTCTTCTGTTGTAATGCTGTTATCTCCTTTGACAATCTGTTCCTCCCATGCCCAATCCAGTGGATAAATAAATTCCACATCAGAAGAAAAAAGCGGATTCAGCAAATTCTCCAGCATATCAAAACTATCTAATCCATATTTAATGACGGTGTTTTGCCAGATATCCTTTTTAAATGAAAGAGTGCTTGTCCGCCAAAAGCTTTCGGGGTACTCAACCCGGACTTTTAATTCCAATGCCATATTCTCAACAACAAGCTTTGCAAGCTCGTTATGCAGCATGCGTGCACGCTCTAAGTTTTCAAACACCGATTCCGCTTCCAAACGCTGTTCTTCGGGAAATGTCTCCACTCTTTTCTTCCATGAAAACATATCCTGAAACACCTTTTGCTCTTCTTCAAACTGTATCTTTATTTCCTCTTCGCTTTTTTTGCGGTTTTTTCGCTTGTCAAAAAATATAACCTGTGGATTTCGAATCACATCATCTCTGTAATCCCGCTCCCTGCGTATTAAAGTTCTGACTCTGGCGATTAGGTTATCAACACTGCTTTCAGCTTTATGAAAGTTTCCGGATTTAATAAGTTGAAGAGTGTAAAACTGCTCTATATCGAAACCAAATTCCTCTAATATCTCACGGGTTATAAATATAATTTCCTGTGCAATTTCGGTAAGCATATATACGGTGGAACCACCCTTATCCCACTGCGAAAGCTCACGATCCTCTTTAAGGTATTTGAACTTAAACTCCTCATGTTCCCCTGTTTCTTCGTTAAAAATGTTTGTTCGAAAGGGTTCCTGCTTTGATGGTTCTCTATACCATAAAACACCGTTTGTGATTCTCTCCGCTACTATTCTATCAGGTTTCAGATTTAGTTCACGCATTGCTTCCATTGCTAAAAACACCAGATCTGCTCTGGTTCTGTCAGGGTTTTCGGTTATTTCACGACGGAAAATCTTTAATAGCAAAAGAAAACATATTTCGTGCACAGTCTCCTGCATTTCACCTGCATCCAGTCCGGTTCCGAGCATTCGGATGGCTTGAATTTTTTTCATTCTTTCAAAAAAGCCTTTATTCGCTTGTTCCATTATTCACCAAGTCTTTCAGTACTTCAAATGTTAAAAACTCTTGCGGAATTCTTTTTCTATCGTTCCATAAGCCCTCAATTTTTTCGACATATTCAGGTCTTAATTGCGTAAACTCTTTTATAATGTTTTCCAATACCTTCGGGTTCATATTTTGTAGGCTATCCCCTATGTCATAGCTTTTTCCTGTATCAAGCAAGAACTGATAAGCAGGGAAAAACAGACTTATATCCAACTCAGAATAGCTTTTCTTTAAAGATGTATAAATGAGCCATCCCTCCGGATCTATATCTCCAAAATATTTTATCACACAATCTTTAGCCACCGCAATTTCATCTAAAAAAGAAAGGCTTTTTATGATATGTTTTCCATCCCCAAAAATAATCAAATCGGGCTCTATTCCAAAAACCATCCCTCCTTTTTCTACCCAACGTTTTATAGAAAAAAAGGTTGAATGGTTTTCCAGGATAAGAACATTCCGGGTTTTTTCTCTTTTACTTATCCAATATGTAAACATATGCCCATACTTTATCATCTTCAATTGCTCATAGGTTAAATTCAGTCGACTTATAACCTTTTTGTCTTCGGACTGCATAAACTTCTCGTTACCAAAAAGCTCAAGGCACCTTTCCTCGCAGCTTGCATATTCTCGTTTTTCCACGTTTTTTAAAAATTCATAAATGCTTAAAATATATTGCTTCTCTTTTGATGTATGCCACTTGGGATTTCTGATATATCCCGACATATCCAACCTGTCGGAAAGCCGCATCATAAACGCAGTATCCAATTGCTGATTTTGAGATTCACTCGCTAATCTCCAGCGGGATTGCAGGGCAGGATTGATACCATTAAAATTTGAAGACAGAATGGGTGCAATCACTCCACTTTCTTCCAACAATTTCATGGCATTGTAAAAACAGGGATAACCGCCGATTCTAATATATGAGCTTTGCCCTCCAACTTTTTCAATAATAAACTTCTCAGCATCCTCAATACTAAACCGATTTCTCTGCTTTTCTTTTATTTGATTTACGAATAGATTAAGTAATTTTGTGATTTTGTCCATATGGCACCTTGCTTTTATTAATGATTATTTTAGTACCTTATTGCGCAAAACATCATGTATAAACAAGAATTTGATGTTTTGCAGCTGTAAGGTTCCGCTATATGGTTATGGCGAAGCCACTTTAGATATATAATATCATACCAAAGCAAAGCTGCAAACATATGCTATATTGTTCATCAGCGTATTAACGTATTTCCACTTGTTTTTCATTTTGACGCCAAGGCGAAATCCTTTTACTTATAATTCAATATATATTCAAATTTTTTTATCAAGCTCAAACATTTTATTTAAAAGTTCAGGACTATCATCGATCCTATTCCATGCGTTATGTATCTGATTTAAAGGTAAACGTACAACGTCCAGCTTTCCTTATTTAAACGTGGCCGGTTTCTTTTTTACTTATAATTCAATATATATTCAAACTTTCTTTTATCAAGCTCAAATATTTTATTTAAAAGTTCAGGATTATCATCGATCCTATTCCATGCGTTATGTATCTCATTTAAAGGTAAACTTCTAGCGACCCGCCTTCCTTTTTTTACCTTCATAATACAGAAATCATCCTCAAACGCCAATTCAGCTGTATAAAGAGGTATTAATATCTCAATGTAATAAGCAGCAATTCGGATAAGTTCAGCTTTCATATCGTCATCGTAATCCTTATCCGCTTTTTCCTTTAACAACTCAATTATCTTATCCAAGCTCTGCCCTGAATCATTAGAATTTAAATCATTAGAATTTAAACCATGAGCATCAACGAACTCTTTGTAATACTTTTTTTGATTTTCGTATAGGTCTCTTTGCATATCTACAGTGGGTTGTCTTAAAT
>DAIPML010000090.1:6588-11577 GCA_036768735.1 Clostridiales bacterium
ATACTCAAAGCCATGTTCCTTTAATGGCTCACCTAATATTTTTTTAATAATCACTACTTTTTTAATCATATATCCCTCCGATTATTTTTTACGCGTTTTGTCGTTATAGATATTATGATTGCTTCCCAAAAAGTCGCAAAACGACTTTTCCCTGCAGGAAGTAGCAGCTTGCTGCAACGAAACAAAGCAGCAAGCTTATCCTCCATAGTTAATCACCATATTAACTAACTTCTGCATGTATTCCATATTTAAACGTGGTCAGTTTCCTTTTTTTACTTATAATTCAATATAAATTCAAACTTTCTTTTATCAAGCTCGAATATTTCTTTTAAAAGATCAGGATCATCATCAATGCTATTCCATGCGTTATGTATCTCATTTAAAGGTAAACTTATAGCGGTCAGCTTTCCTTTCTTTACCTTCATAATACAGAAATCATCCTCAAACGCTAATTCAGCAGTATAAAGAGGTATTAATATCTCAATGTAATAAGCAGCAATTCGGATAAGTTCAGCTTTCATATCGTCATCGTAATCCTTATCCGCTTTTTCCTTTAACAACTCAATTATTTTATCCAAGCTCTGTCCTGATTCATAAGAAATTAAACCATGAGCATCAACAAACTCTCTGTAATATTTTTTTTGATTTTCGTATAGGTCTCTTTGCATATCTACAGTGGGTTGTCTTAAATCTTCCCTGGTAGGAATACTTTGCCTTTCAAGCTCTTCCAAACCATACTTTATTGCGATATCAGCATATTCCTTCAATATAACTTTAAAAGAATCCTCGTCTTCAAACTCAAGAAAATCAATAGGTCCGTATTTATCCATCCAATAGGGGCAAAACATACGTTGTGTTGTCCACATTCGCCTTAACGAAGTATATAGTTCCAAGCGGATTCCTTTACAAAAATTACTCTGGCATATCACAAAATAATGCTCAATATTGTTTACAGTTCTTGCAAAATTCCATCTTCCGTTTTCGCTGCCTGCATACTCAAAGCCATGTTCCTTTAATGGCTCACCTAATATTTTTTTAATAATCACTGCTTTTTTAATCATATATCCCTCCGAAAACTTTTGCTCTGTTATTATAGTTAGAATTAAACAAATGATTCAACTCATGGAATAACTGCATTTGCAGGAATAGTCCACCAGAGCGGTGGAAATAATGAAGGAATCATCCTTGTAATACCGGTTAAATTTCCTCTGTCGTCATAGCTAAAATCTATTGGACTGTTTGCTAATGTTCCTAAGACCGTCTCCATAATTCCGGAAACCTGTGTCAACTGATTTTCAACATTATATTTATAATCTGCCACCGTCACAAATAAACCAGAATTAGTCCAGATTTCTTTTCTTATACGATTTCCTAAAGTATCATAAAAGTATTTCTCCTTTTTACCTAAGGAATTCTGCTGACTTGCTAGCCTATTAAGAGCATCATAGGTATATAGAGTCTTGCCATTAGACTCATCTGCTAACTTTTCAATTAGACCTAACTTTTTATCCCTATCTACAGATATCTTGTTACCAACATTATCATATGTATAGACATAATTACTAATTATTCTTTTTGTGCTGTCATAATCTGTTTTCTTTGTCAGTCTTGATAACGCATCATAAACCTGAATAGTCTTGGCACCATTGGGATATAAAGTACTAATATTGTTACCATTTCTATCATATTCATATATGGTTTTAAGGTTATCTGCTTCAACAACTGTCTCCAGCTGATCCCTGGTGTTATAGTTATATGTAACACTGCTGCCATCGGGATAGACTATACCTGCCTTTTTATCATTACTGTTCCACTGATACTGGGTAACTCTGTTTTCATAATCTGTTACCTTTGTTATCCTTCCCAATGCATCCAACTCATAATTTGTGGCACCATTCCAATCCGTCATTGAAACAACTTTATTTAGCTCATTATACGAATAGTCAACTATCTTATTCTCACTATAAGTAATTTTATTTAAATTATTTAAAGCATCATATTCATACAATACAGTATTCATATCTTCATCAACTTTACGAATCAAATTACCGTTGCCATCATATTCATAGGTTTTAATTTTTTCAGATGGGCTTACTTCTTGAGTCAATAGACCTTTTTTATTATATGTGTAATATGTAACTAATTCTGTGACAGAATTATTATATGAAGTACCCTTGCCTTTCTTCATTTTACTTATTGTATTATCAGACACGGTCTGATATTGGTGAATCTCTGTTACATTGCCTTTAATATCATAAACATACTCTGACTTATTCCCTAATGCATCAGTAACTACTGTAAGCTGATCTAAGGCATCATATGTATATTTAGTAATGTTACCGTTCTCATCCGCAAATTCTGTTATTTTACCTGTTGAGTTATATGACAATAATTTTGTTTTGCCTAATGGATTGACAATTTTATTCAGCCTGCCCCTATTATCATAGTAATACTTTGTAGTTGAGCCATTGGCGTCAGTGTATGATTCAATGTTGCCATTACCATTATAGGTTGCTTTTACGACAGAATTATCAGGTAATGTCACCTGAGTGATGTTACCACATGCGTTATATTCATATTGGGTTATATTACCATTCTTATCCTTAACACTCTTAACATTACCAACTTCGTCATAAAAATACTCCTCTTTTTCTCCCAAGGCATTTGTCCAAGATATCAATTGACTAGCTTCATCATATACATATGTATCTTCACCGCCAAGAGGGTCAATTACTTTGGAGAGATTTCCAGTTTGGGTATATTCATATTTTGTATTATTTGCTCTTGCATCAGAAATCGATATTATCCTGTTTAATGCATCATAAGAGTATGATGTCTGGTTTTGTTGATAGTCTGTTTCATTAATTATATTTCCATTGGGATCATATGTATAACTTGTAGTATATCCTTCTTCATCAGTTATTTGTGTAAGGTTATTAGATGAATCATAGTAATAGCTTCTTTCACTTCCATCATTGTAAATAATCTTGGATACATTCCACATATTATCATATTCAAATCTTGTAATATTACCCGCTTCATCTGTAAAAGTTGAAAGCTTACCAATATCATTATAACTATATAATTGTATAGCACCTTTCTCATTAATGACCTTGGTTTTGTTGCCTAACTTGTCATATTCCGTATATATGCTTGTTCCATCCTGATATTTTATATTAGAGGTCTTTCCCGATGGAGTATATGAATACTCAATAGTATTGCCATCAGGCTTTTTTTCGTTTACTAAACGATTAAGCAAATCATATTTATATTCTGTTCTATATCCATCGCCATCGGTTATTGAAGTAACATTACCATATACATCATATTCTGAGAGTATGCTTTTCCCATTTGCCATTTTTAACTCAACCGGATGTTTTGCTTCGTCGTAAACAAATTCTATGGTTCGACCTATAGGATCTGTCTCAGAAACTAAGTTTTTGTTTTGGTCATAAGTGTAGAAATACGTCTCGTTTCCAGGAGTTGTGTAAGACGTTATATTATTGTTTAAATCATAAGTATATTTGGATACATACCCTAAAGCATCAGTCTCTGATAATACGTTCCCGCGTTCATCATACTGATAATAAGTGGTATTTCCATTTTTATCTGTAACTGATTTAATCAAACTATTTGAATCAAAATCATATATTATATCCCCGTTATTGTAACTTTCTCTATAAACTCGATTAAACTCATCTTTATAATATACTGTTACTACCCCATTTTTATCGGTGTATGTAGTTGTATTTAATTGATCATCATAGCTAAATGTGCATATGCTTTCATATGGCATTTTTTGTTCAATAACTCGACCCTTATCATCATAGATATTATAGATAATAACTTGATTCTTATCATCATAGATTTTAACTATTCTACCATTTGAATCATAATCATAACCACTTTTAAAACCGTCAACATTATTGATCTCACATAAAAAACCATTTGCATAGTTGAACTGTACATTTCTCCCGGAATGGTCGGAGATATCTTTCAGCTTGCTGTTTTCATATGCAAAATTAAAATAGCAGTCATTCTGTGATACCTTAATTAATTGATTACCTTCATCGTAAAAAAGAATGATTTCATCAACATATGGTTCTTTAATCGATGTAAGTAATCCATCCGCATTAAATAAATATTCAGTCCCGTCTCTTAATACTATTGTGTAAGTGCCATCAAAATTACTTATAATTTTAGAGTAAGTGCCCGGTGTAGAATACCATAAACCGTCATCACCAAATATAAAATCTTCAGTATGTCCGTCTCCATGGGCAAGCCTAACCCTTCTATCACTTATAACCTTCAAGCTAATCTCAAAATTATGCCTCCAGTTTTTTCCCATGACTCCATCGTAACTATCCATCGCATTGTAATATCTAATAAAATTTATGGTGTTTTCACCTTCAATTTTTAGATCTAAGGCATTAGTAATGAAATTACCATTCGCTACATTGATAGGATCACCAGCAAGACAGGTTAGACCATTAACTAAATCATAATAACCAAGGTTCTTATTATTACCAGCATCAACAATAACTGATACACCATATGCATATAGGATCAAATCATCTAAAGCCTTTCTTCCAAAACCGCCATTATCATAGCTATGTTCCCACGTTAATGCAGATGCAATTACAATACCGTTTCCTATCGGGTACTCAACTAGCGTTGGCATATCTTCTGCACCAGCATTTAAAATAATGTTGGTATCATAAGGTAATGAACTTACCTTAAAGTATCTATGGCTGGCATAATTATTATATAAATCACTGTTTTTTAAAGCGATATTATCAGATAATATTCCTGTCACTATTGGATGCGATTCATCTATTATGTAATTGTTATATTTATAAGTAACGGGACCAAGCTCTATGTCACCAGGAATCAATAAATCACTATACCCTGCACCCCATCCTGCATCGCATATACCATATAAAAGGGTGCCTCCATTCATAACAAACAATTCCAACTTTGTTCTTATAG
>DAIPML010000091.1:0-3580 GCA_036768735.1 Clostridiales bacterium
AATTAGCGAAGCTGCGGTTATTTCATTTCTGTCAAAGCTGTATGTCACCTTAAGTGTCTCTTGGCTTATCACTCTGGCATGTGCATGCTGTACATCCTCACATGGATGGGCAAGCTCTACCGAAAGTATTCTATGCGGTGCTAACTTCCGTATCAGGACATCAAGAGGACCATCTTCTACGATAATCCCATGATTTATAACCATTAATCTGCTGCATAGCTGCTCAACATCATCCAGGTCATGTGTTGTCAAGATTACTGTTACTTGGTTAAGCTTGTTTATGTCCCTTATAAAATTTCTTATTGAGTGCTTGGCTTCAATGTCCAGGCCGATGGTGGGTTCATCCAGGAAAAGAATATCCGGAGAATGTAGAACTGCTGCAGCCAGATCCCCTCTCATCCTCTGCCCCAGAGAAAGCTGCCGGACGGGTTTATCAATAAGCTCGTTGATTTTTAATACATCATTGACTATTTCCATATTTCTGCGATAAGTTGAATTGTCTATTTTATAGACTCGCTTTAAAAGCTCAAAGGATTCACCAAGTCTCACATCCCAGTATAGTTGGGTTCTTTGTCCAAAAACAACACCAAGCCTTTTAACTACAGCTTTTCTATCTTCATGAGGCGATATTCCGTAAATTGATACTCTACCGGAAGTAGGATGCAAAATTCCTGAAAGCATTTTCACAGTAGTACTTTTTCCTGCTCCATTTGGTCCGATGTAGCCAACTATTTCGCCCTTTTTCACGGAGAAGCTGATGTCGTCTACCGCACGAATTTTCTTCCTGTCAGGTTTAAACAGGTTTATGAAAGCACCTTTAATACCCGGTTTCTTTTTATTTGCTTTAAATTCTTTAATAAGATTTTCAACTCTGATAATCTCCATTATACTTCTCCACTCCACTTCTTTAGCTCTCATCAAAATTCTTATAGGCTACTTCTTTATTCTGATTTCCAAGTTTTCATCAATGACTTTGAGCTCGTATTTTAACTGGTTTTCATCAATGACTCTGGGCTTTCGTTTTTATCTGTTTTCATCGATGACTTTGAGCTCGTATTTTAACAGGTTTTCATCAATAACTCTGGGCTCTCATTTTATCTGTTTTCATCAATGACTCCGAACTCTAATTTTACCGGTTTTCAACAATGCCTCTGAGCTTTCATATTTATCAAATTCCATCCATGCCCCTAAGCCTCATGTTTATCGTTTCCATCTATGACCCTGAGCTCTCGTAGCTTTTCAATCCTATTTTAAAGAATATCTGGCTTGCTGCAAAAAACGTAATTCCGATTAATAAGGTGAGAAGCGACGGCTTCAAAGGTAAATTAAAGCTTCCGCGCATCCCCAAAAACTCGCTGGCAGGATAGAATGATATAAAGCCTATAGGAATTAAAAATGTGAATAATGTCTGTATAAAGTATGGATAAATTGAAAGCGGATATGTAGTGCCGTATTGCATCAGCTTAATCCCCATATCGATTAAAGCATAGTTCTTTTTAGTCCAAAAGGAGATTGTACCAACAAAAACATAAAAAGCAGTTCTAATCAAAACTCCGCCTATTATCACCATAATTATTGATAATATGTTTTTAAAACTGAATTCATAAGATACACTTCTGCAACCATATATAAAAATTATCAGTCCCGGGATAATGTCTATAACTCCTATCAAATTGATGTTATGTACGGTCATTTGAAAAAATATATTTAATGGTTGCAAAAACATGCGGTCAAATTCTCCATGAATAATCATGCTTTCCATATGCCATGTTCTAATGAAAAATGTGACCATAAGGCCATGGCTAATAACGCTCAAGCCATATAAAAATGCGAGTTGCGGGAACCCCCAGCCCTGAAGCTCATGAAACCTGTGAACCAGAAGCCTCAACATAAATATGCCGGCGAACCACTGGAGTGGGACCATAATCATCCAGCTTACAAGAAAAAGAGGATACTCCATCTGCCCTTGTAATGACAGCTTTGCACGATATAATCCAACAGATATATAGTGCTTTACGTTTTTAAACATGTATCATCCTCCTTGCACAAGCAGTTTTCTTTTTGCTCTTTTCCACATAATAAAAGTCAAACCTGAGAGTATAATCACCCACGTCATTTGTAGCAAAATTGAAGGAATGGCATCTCGAATTGTAATCTTACCGATATAAATGCCCAGAGGCGTTTGATACGTATATTGAAAAGGTAAAAAACGAGATAGGTCTTGTATGTTTTTTGGAAAGAACCAAAGCGGTACCATGCTTCCGGATAGAATAGTTATAATAATGTTTTTAACGATTCGCATGTTTCCAAGCTCGATTATCCAGAAAGCTAAGAGCCCTGTAATGGCACTGATAAGCCACAATATGGAATAGCTTAAAATGCAGCTTGGAACAAACAGCATTGCCGCTTCGATACTGCCGGGAAGCGAGAAACGGAATATCGGAGCTGAAACCAGAAGCAGAGGTACAAACCGAAGGATTGTTGCATTGAAAGCTTCCCCAATGTCCTCCATCAGCCAGCAAAAGAAAGGGTTAAGCGGACGTATGAAGTCTGATACAATATCCCCTTTTCGTATTTTATAATTAATACTGTTATCGACATTACAGACAAAGATAGAGCTAAGAAAAAACGAAATTATTATGTATGTTACCATTTGGCTTTCATTTACACCCTCTACCGAAGATGGTATTCCGACATAAGCTGCTTTCCAGACAAAAACCCCGGCAACCATAATAATAAAACTCGTGATAAATGACGAAAACACATCAAAGCTATATGACAAAGAGGTTAACAGGTTCATCTTAATTATGTAAATATAAGCTGACATTTTAACACCTCACATAATGTCAATTTTTATAACGAGTTGTTACAGAATACCTATCCCAACACTTCCCAGAGCTCATCTGTGTCGGAGGCAATAAAATCCGCACCGGCTTCTTCAAGTTCTTCACGGCTTCCATACCCATACAGAACGCCAATTGATTTCATGCAAAGCTTTTTAGCACCTAAGATATCGTACTTCCTGTCTCCAATCATAATTGCTTTTGATAAATCTTTTATGCCGCAGCTATCTATTGCAAATTTTAAAATATCATCTTTTTTTACCATAGTTCCGTCAAGATTACTTCCTACAATGTAAGAAAAATATTTATCAATGCCAAAATATTCTAAAATCTTTTCTGCAAATACCTTTGGCTTTGATGTTGCAAGAATAATACTGCCACCGCAATCCTTAATTTTCTTAAGTAAGGTCTCAATCCCATCATAAAGCAGGTTCTCGAATATACCCTTTTCAGTGTAGTACTCCCTGTAGTATTTTATTGCGGTTATTGTCTCTTCATTAGAAAGCCCATAAAATTCCTGGAATGAATCGCCCAATGGAGGCCCGACAAACTTTTTAAGCTCATTTCTGTCTTCAACAATTATTCCGTACTTGTTCAAGGCATACAATACTGAGTTTACAATTCCCTCTCCTGAGTCGGTTATAGTTCCGTCAAGATCAAATAAAACATATTGGTATTTGATAATATCCCTCCTATTTTTCCGCTTTCATTTTCTTCCGAAAGAGCGATGATTATTT
>DAIPML010000091.1:3680-11483 GCA_036768735.1 Clostridiales bacterium
AAATCCGGTTCACTCTGAAAGACTCTTTAATAATGATTATAATAGTGAGTCCCTTAAAGAGGAAGTATAGCAACTGCCCTGCTTTAACAAATTATAGCATATCGTAACAAAGCTGCAAAGAGTCCGAAATCAGAATTATAGCAATTACTATTTTAAGACACAAAAAAACAAAGCGGGGTTAGTAATATTCTGCATTTGACTGTATAATTAGGATAAGAAATAGTGACTTTTATTAACGAAGGGGTTGGACATTTATGAAACGGACAATTGGATTATTTATTCTATTCGCAGTACTCTTAAGCATCATACCGCAGCCTGCATATGCACAGGAAAAAGCATGGTTCAAAACAATAAAGGTTGATATAGGAAACGAAACACGGGATGTTAAGGTTGTCTGGATTGACATGAAGGATCCAATGTACCGTGCAGAGGTTGCTCTTGCTAATGGCCAAGCGGGACAAGTAGATTCTTTTATAAATATAGCAGAACAGCTCTCAGATAACGAAACAGAAGTCGTAGCGGCGATTAACGGAACCTTTTTCAACGCAAATTCCGATCTGCAGCCAACAGGAACTATTCGGCTGCAAGGACGGACTGCATTTTTCAGTAATTTGGGAACTTGTATTGGTTTTACCGGCAATAACGAAATTGAGTTTGCACATTTATATACCAGCGTCTCCGGCTCTATAAACGGCAACTGGGAATATCCATATAACTGGAGTGTATGGGGGATAAACCAGAATTACACTCAGGAGAATGCAGATATTATGTATACACCTGATTTCGGAAAAGAGGTGGATGCAGGTTCAAAGTCTGCAATTATCATCCGAAATGGCAGTGTTACAGCTATTCAAAAAGGAATTAGCCCCATCTACAGCGACGGATACACGCTGGTTATTGGATCGCCTACTTATTCTGTGATGTTTAAAGTTGGTGACAAGATTGATTGCAGGGTGAATACCAATCATATTGATCATAAAATAGCAGAAAAAAAGGGGGCAGAATTAGATTGGTCACATATAAGAACGGCTCTTGGTGCAGGGCCTATGCTGGTGAATAATGGCGTGATTGTTTTGAATTCGCAGCAAGAAGGTTTCACCGATGTTAAGTTCACCACAAACCGCGCACAAAGAAGCTTTATCGGTGAAATGGAAAACGGGATACTTGTGATTGGAACTGTTTCAAGCGTTACTTTTTACGAGTTGGCGACTGCTTTAAAGAACATGAATATTATAAACGGAATGAATTTAGATGGAGGAGCCTCTTCAGGCTTATACTATGGAGGGGAGCTTCTGACAGCCCCTTCAAGAAAGCTTAGTAACGCTATAGTTATCACAAAAAAGAAGACAAGGCCTGCTCGCTTACAGCTAAACGGCAAAGAATTGTTTTTTGACACAGATCCATACTTTGAAAACAATACCACAATGGTTCCAATGCGTGGCATTGCTGAAGCTTTAGGAGCAGAAGCCGGATGGGATTCGGAAACCGGAACTCTATGGATGGTAAAGGGAGACACAAAGGTTGAGATGTGGAACAATTCCAAGCTGATTAAGGTAAATGGTGTTGAACAGGAATTACTGGCTCCGGTAAAGGTGGTCTATAATCGTACCCATGTTCCTGCAAGGTTTATGACAGAGATATTCGGGGGGAGTATTTATTTTGATTACGACAATTACATGGTTGTCATGAGTATGGATAATCTTGATGCTAATGAAACATACATTAGGGCTGTTAGTAAGCTTGACAGTGGTAATACAGATGAAGCTTTGAAGCTGTTTTCCAAGGTGCTGGAGTTAGACCCCGCTCATGCAGGGGCTATGCTTAAGCTTGCAAGGCATTATGGCTCAACATGGGAAAACGAAAAGGCAAAAACCTACTATGAGCAATTTCTGGTTATTCAGCCTGATGACCTGAACGTCTGGAATTCACTCGGCTGGACTTATGCAAATTTAGGCGATGTTCCAAAAGCATTACAGGTATTCGAAACCTTGACCCAAAAAAATCCGCAAACAGCAGCCTATTGGTCCGCCCTTGGTGATATGTATGCGCATTATCAGCTTCAGGATGTGGCAAACGCAAGGATATGCTATGAAAAAGCACTTACCTGCAACCTGAGCGACAGTATGAAAGCCAACCTGAATGAAAAATTGAAAAAGCTCGCAGAATAACAGAAATGTGAAGTAATTTGTATACAGCTATTTGATGTAAAAATCTAATACCTTTTCGTGCATTTAAGTGTGATTATTTCAGTTATTTCATTGATTTTTTCGGGCAATATGATATGCTTATGTCGTAATCATCCATTGGAGGTGTTCGCTTGTATCGAAAAATAATGGAATATTTAGTTGAATGGAAAAACAGCCCTTATCGGAAACCCCTGATTTTACAAGGAGCAAGGCAAGTGGGAAAGACCTATTCTATCCTTGAATTTGGGCGGGAGCAATATGAAAATGTTGCCTACTTTAACTTTGAAACAGCTCCTATTCTGATTCGAACCTTTGATGAAAGCATTGATCCGGGGTATTTAATACCTGTTTTATCCCGTATATCAGGACAAACAATCATTCGTGAAAAGACATTAATTGTACTGGATGAAATACAGCTTTGTGAACGTGCTCTCACCTCCTTGAAATATTTTTGCGAGACTGCGCCGGAGTACCATATTGTTGCTGCCGGCAGTTTATTGGGAGTAGCAGTGAATCGGGAAATGTTTGCTTTCCCAGTCGGAAAAGTTGACATGAAAACCCTTTATCCGATGGATATGGAAGAGTTTTTATTGGCTTGCGATGAAGGTGAATTAGTTGAGCAAATTAAAATGTGCTTTCAAAATAATCAACCGATGCCCATCGCATTGCATGAGGCGGCACTCGCTTACTACCGTCAATATCTTGTGGTAGGTGGAATGCCGGACTGTGTGAGCAAATATCTTCAGACCAAAGATTTTATTTTGGTAAGGCATACACAAAATATGGTGCTTGCAAGTTATTTGAACGACATGAGTAAATATAATTCGCAGAACGAAATAAAAAAAACACGGCTTGTTTATGATAACATCACCGTCCAGCTTTCCAAAAAGAATACAAGATTTCAGTATAAGTTGATTAAAAAGGGCGCTCGCGCCGCAGAGTTTGAGAATGCGATTGAGTGGCTGGTACTCTCAGGCATTACCACTCGTATTTACCGTGTGGAACATCCAAAAAAACCACTGGAAAACTATAAAGACATCGACTCATTTAAAACATATGTTTCTGATGTCGGCTTGCTTTGCGCTAAAAAAGATATTGTTGCTGAAGATGTACTTTACCTTTCAAGTGAACTGGATGATTTCAAGGGCGGTATGGTTGAAAATTATGTATGCTGTCAGCTTATTGTCAATGGATATAAATGCTATTATTGGACATCAGACCGAGGTGCGGAAGTGGATTTTATTATCCAGCGTGAGGGGAAAATAATTCCCGTTGAGGTGAAATCTGCTGACAACACAAAAGCCAAGAGCCTGAATATCTATATAGGTTCACATAAACCGGAATATGCCATAAAACTTTCTTCCAAGAATTTTGGATTTGCGGATGGGAAAAAGACAATCCCGCTTTATGCTGCATTTTGTATTTGAAACCCCACTTCTTCGCATATTTTCAACCTATATGGTTAAAAAAGCATAGTGGCTTAAAAAGCCACATATTAATGAAGTGTATTTTAGCCCGATGGTAAAAACATGTAGTGGTGGGATCCGGTTCTAAACTTCAGGTGGAGTAGAGTCTTCATCTGAAGCCCTTAGGTGTATTTTACAAGTAAAACGCTGATGTTCAGCTTTGCTGAGCGAGTTCACTACTATGGGGAACGTTGTGTTGTAATGGATTAACGCGGTAAGTGCCACCCTTTCATGCCATTGCGCATTATAGCCCCAAACAGGTTATCTTTTGTATTGGGGTTTTCCTCCATCAAGGCTTCGATATGATCCTTTATAAATTGCCTTTTTGTCATTCCGTCTACTCTACACCCGCTTTTTACGGGCGTAATGCCTTCACTCCGGACAAAGGATTGGATCATTTTTTCTTCAGTGTATATTAGAGGGCGGATTAATGTAATATCAGTTCTGTCAAGGTATGTTACCGGGGAAAACGTATTAATCCGCCCTTCATAGAATAGCGACAGCAAAAGTGTTTCAATCACATCATCCTTATGGTGACCAAAAGCTGCTTTATTACATCCAAGATTTTTTGCTGTGCTGTAAAGAATACCCCTCTTCATGTTTGAACAAAGAGAGCAGGGGTTTTTTTCTTTTCTTATATCAAATACAATCTCCGCAATATTTGTATTTTCGATATGGTACTCAACACCAATCTTTTCATACAGTTCAATAAGCGAATTTATATCAAAGTCAGGATTGCCTAAAGATAAGGTTATGGCTACGATATCAAACTTTTCGGGATAAAAACGTCGCAAAGCATTCAGGCAGTACAACAAAGCGATACTGTCCTTTCCCCCTGATACACCGACGGCGATTTTATCACCCTTTTGTATCATGTCATAATCTGTAACAGCTTTTCTTACACGAGATAAAAGTTTTTGAAGCATAATAGTTCTCTCCGTATTCTATTTAAGTACTCACTTTCCCACCTAAGCTTGCGATTAGTGTTTTGAGGCGCTGGTACCGACATGCTGGCGTGTGGTATCAACGTCGTCGGTAGCTTGCTATGGAGGTAAGCTACCGAAATATTGTAGGAAAGTTAAATTTAGTACTATATTAAGTAAAATTAGTTACAGGTTCTGTATTAAGCCAAACTAATTATAGACCCTGTCTCATCCCTATGACTTTACCGGTAAATACCGTATGGGCTTACATGGATTATGTCACCCTGCATATGTACATAAAGATTATAGCAGTGGAATTAGCTGCATGCAATTGCAATGCAAATATTTAAAACTATTTCGCCGTCTTGTAACGTTTTTGTAATGAAAGAATTTTTCTTTGTATTTTAAGTCAAGTATCCAATAATAAACGCAAAGAATACTTTGTGTGTTTATGATAAAATGATATTGAAGATAAAGGATCGATATTTAAGTACGGGATTTATAATTAAGAATTAGTAAATTTATATTTCACAAGGAATTAAACTTCAAAAACTATCTATACGAGGAGGAAAAAAAATGAGCAGTAAACTGGCGATTTTGGGAGGAGAAAAGGCAATAAAAACTGATCCTGGCAATATGTTTACATGGCCAATCATTACCCACGAGGATGAAGAAGCAGTGTTGGAAGTCTTAAGAAGAGGCGCTATGTCCAATACGGATGTAACAAAAAAGTTTGAAGAGGAATTTGCAGCCTGGCAGGGAACAAAATATGCTTTGGGGTTCTGTAACGGAACATCAGCACTTCAGGCAGCTATGTTTGCATGTAATATCGGAGCCGGGGATGAGTTAATTTGCCCCAGCGTTACTTACTGGGCATCAGCTATACAAGTTTTTTCTCTGAGCGGCACTGTAGTGTTTGCTGACGTTGATCCTAAAAGTCTGTGTATTGATCCTAAGGATATTGAAAAACGAATCACTGATAGAACAAAAGCAATCATGGTTGTGCATTACCTGGGTCACCCCGCTGACATGGATTCGATAATGGAAATTGCTAAAAAGCATAATCTAAAGGTTATTGAGGATGTTTCACATGCACAGGGCGGATTATACAAGGGAAGAAAGCTCGGAACCTTTGGCGATGTAGCAGCTATGTCATTGATGAGCGGAAAGTCCTTTGCTACCGGTGAAGCTGGAATAATGGTCACCAATAATATTGAAATCTATGAAAGAGCAATTGCTTTTGGACATTATGACAGATATCATGAAAACAGTATAGAAACAGATTACTTAAAGCCATATGCAGGGCTGCCTCTTGGAGGTTACAAGTATAGAATGCATCAGTTGAGTTCTGCGGTAGGTCGCGTACAGTTAAAATATTATGATGCACGCACAGAAGAAATCAGAAAAGCAATGAACTATTTCTGGGATCTCCTTGAAGGTGTTCCGGGACTACGTGCACATCGTCCGGCTAAAGATTCCGGCAGTAATATGGCAGGTTGGTATGCTGCAAGGGGTATATATGTAGAAGAAGAGCTGGGTGGCTTATCGGTATCAAGATTTGCTGAAGCTGTAAGGGCAGAAGGTTTTGAAGGCTGTTATCCCGGTTGTAACTTACCTCTCCATACACATCCTTTATTCAAGACCTGTGATGTTTATGGACATGGCAAACCAACAAGAATTGCACATTCAACTCATGACGTAAGAGAATTTGACAAGGATTTACCGGTTAGTGAGAAGTTTGGATTTATGACATATGTAATTCCATGGTTCAAACATTATACACCAGCTATCATTGAGGAATATGCAAATGCATTCCGCAAGGTGGCTGAAAATTACAAGGAGCTGCTTGATGGAGATAAGGGTAATCCTGCGAGCTTGGGCGGCTGGTCCACTTTCTTTAAAAAACACTAATTACACATAATGATTTTCCTCCGAGGCAGGTGCGTTCTAACAAGATGCACCTGTCTCTATGCATTTTTTGTAGTTGCGCTCCTTTGTGTTCCTGCGGTTATGCGGGTCGAACCTTGTGGTGCGTTCCAGTAGGTACTTCCTTTGTAGAGGAGAAAAAAGCGAAAAAAGTTGAAAAAAGGCTAACAAAATACGTTTGACAGTATTTTGTTGTTATGATATATTAGTTGAGTTGTAGTGTACCTATATATAAAAAAACGGTGTAAAAATAGTTTGTAGCGGAAGGAGGCATTGGAACGATGTCAGATCCAAGAAAACGAGACAGAAACAGCAGAGACGATAGAGAAGCGAACGACAAAAGAGGCGGAAGACCGCTCAGAAGAAGAACAAGAAGAAAAGTTTGTCAATATTGCGTCGATAAGGTTGAACATATTGAATATAAAGATATTGGGAAGCTAAGGAAATTCCTTTCTGAGAAGGGCAAGATTCTTCCTCGAAGGATAAGCGGAAACTGTGCAAAACATCAACGCCAGATGACCACCGCTATCAAGCGGGCCAGACATATTGCACTGCTGCCATACACCACAGATTAATTGGTTACAGCCTATAGATAATGTCTATAGGCTGTATTTGAATAGTTGTTAAATAAATTAAAATTTGATTTATCAGTATCAAATCTAGTAGAATGAAATTGAAAGCATTGCGGGAAATTGGAAGCACATGACCACCGATGTTATAATCATATTACATAACGACATCTGCTCAGGGAGTATTTGAACGATTTGCAGATTTTTAGAGCAGGCTTAAAAGTAATATGGAAAGCGGTGGAAATATGGATAAAGGTCTGGATATAGGCAGAAACCTTAGAATTGTTGAAAATTTAAAGAGTGAGTTGCTGGAGGATATTGCAGCACTGTACAGACATCTTGCAGATCCTGTTCTGGAGGACACAAGAGAGGTAGCGGCAGAAAATCTCTCTGATATGATTGTAATAGCTTACCTTCTTGGGAAAAGGCTTGGGGTTGATTATTGCGTCATGGACAGGCATATATCTAAAAAAATCCGGCTTGGTCTCATTAATGATAATGAGATTGAAAAGTATTTTGGGGATTTATCGGAATTGTCCAGAATGCGCTCAGGAGAGGCCAAGGGTGCTTAAGGTGTATTCAACGGTTTTTCCTGTGATTGCTTCTTAATTAAAATAACGGAAGAAATTGATTGCTCAGTTTTTTGCAAAGCAAAATAATGTACTTTGATTTATGCGATTGCGTAGCAAGCTATATTTTCAACACACCCAGGTTGCATGGGCGAGCAGCAAAC
>DAIPML010000001.1:0-36155 GCA_036768735.1 Clostridiales bacterium
TTTTTAAGCTGATTAATCGGATCTTCCCCAAGACCTTTGGTGAGAAGAACATTATCTCTATCGCTCCTGTTCTTTTCGCTATCAGTATTAATATCTTCCAACTCTTTTAAAACCTCGTTCCACGACAACCCGTCATTTTTCATATTAAGAATAGTATTTACATCGATACCGGTTAAATTGGATATATCACCTGCTATTTTCATATCCCCTGCATCTGTTTGTTCTAAAGCTTCGGTTTGTTCTGCCTTCACATTAAGAAGACCGAACCCTCCTGTAGTAATGGAAATGATTGAGACTATCATTACTACTGTCAATATTAAAGCTATGGGGCGTATATGTTTTTTTAACATAGGTTATTTCCTCCTTTTAATCCACTTCTTCTACGAAATTAATATAAGTTGTGTTGCCGGTTTTAGATCTGAATCGAATAGTTGTAAGCTCGCCTGACCAGCAAGTCCCTGGTGCTATATTTTCTGTTAAAGTAAACTCAATGATTCCATCCAAGCGGTTAACAGTCAGATTTGTACCCGGAATTACACCTGCTGTCATCGTATCATCGGTAGGGGTGAACGTGCACAAATCGACAATCTCCAAATCATTTTCATTGAAAAAAACAACATATTTTACATTTGAGAAATCCTGAACATTTATTGCTAATAAAGTATAATCAAATACTTCGCCTTTCGGACAAACCACTTCGTATGTTGTTGTGCTTGTTGATATTTCAATAAGCTCACTCCATGGGCTTACATCCAAAAGCGTACGAGCCCTAACCCTGTATTGGTGAGCTGTTCCTGTTTGAAGAGCTTCATGGATGCATGTAATATCTGTTACATTTGCCAATAATGCACCGTCAGCTTCAATATCATAGCTAACCGCACCCACAACAGGTTCCCACCAAAATTGAATAGAGTTACTGGTAGCATAATAGTCTGATATATTTGTCCTTCCGGGTGGTTCAGGCAGGGATGAAACGGTAAGCACCACACACCAGTCATTTGGTAGATCGGTGTTTTTTACCCTTATCCTATAATCATGATAAGTTCCCGGTAACAACCCGGTATGTGCAAAGACCGTATTGCTGCCATTATCCAGCAATTGGCCGTCAACCTCTATTTCATACTCACAAAGAAACGCTGCAGCATCCCATGAAAGAACTATTGAATCCGTGGTAACGATAGCGGCAACGTTTGTTATAGCTGTTGCAGCAGTTCCCGTATCTAAAGAGGTTGAAATACTAACCGGGCTTGTCCATTCGCTTACTCCGGTTATATTTTTTGAGCGTATTCTGTACGAATGATTTGTGCCTGGCAATAGTTCACTATGATCATAGAATGGTTCACCAACTTCAACGATTGTTGCACCATCAATCTCTATCTCATAGCTTGAAGCATAGGCAGCCATATACCATGTTAGCGAAATAGCATTTCTATCCGCTGCAGCCATTACATTTTCAGGTGTATACGGTTCGTATGGATATGTCTTGACACTAAAGGTCTGGCTCCATTCCCCTGTGCCGCCTGCGTTTACGCCTCTGATCCTATATTTATGTGTGGTTAATGGAACAAGTTCCTTATGCAGGTATTTTGTTGCTGCACCGTTATTATAAATGAACCCATCCACTTCGATTTCATATCTATCAGCTTTTATATTCGGTTGCCATTCGATTTGAATAGTGTTTTTAGTTATTATTGTTGATATTTGATTAGGGGGTATTGGCGGATTCGGTAGTGTAGTCACTCGTATGTATTCGCTCCAGTTACTGTATCCCCCTGAGTTTTTGGCTCTTACCCTGTAAACGTGAGTTGATTCAGGGTTAAGACCATGGTGGGTATAGGTACGGCTTGAACCGTTATCCTGAACAACCCCATCCACTTCAACCTCATACCCGCTCGCTTTTAAAGCAGCATCCCATGTTAAGGTCACTTCTGTTTTTGTAAATGACGATTTTATGTTAACAGGTAGTCCCGGATTATCCATAAGAGTTGATTTGCTGTATAAAGCACTCCAATTCCCTGTACCACCTGCATTCTTAACCCTTACCCTATAAGTATGTGAAGTTTCCGGTTGCAAGCCTGAATGGGTATATGTATTAGATACACCATTATTAATAACAAGCCCGTCTACCTCAATATCATATGCGGTTGCATTAGGTATTGCCGACCAAACAATTTTTATAGACTTTTGCTTGGTTTCCGGGAAATCAAGTATTTGCGGTGGCATGGCTAGTGTCCTTCCGCTTTTTGCATCACTGGCTTCGGTTTCAATACCATCTCCGTTTTTTGCTTTAACAGTAAAGGTATAATCGGTATTTGGTGAAAGACCAGATACTGTAGCGCTTTTCCCTTGTGGTGTAATCCATACAGGGGTACTTGTAAGTTTGCCCTGAGCATTCACATATTTCGAACCGCAGCTTACAAGGTATTGGGTTCCGCTTGGATTATTTTCGCTGAAAGAAACAACAAGGCTTGTCTCATTCGCATTACCTACTGATATAACCGGTTTCAGTGCTTTTGTATAAACATTTTGATCTTTTTTAGATGAATGACCCACCTTATCCCTTGCAACAAATTTCACCTGGTACAATGTGTTGGGAGATAGATTGGCAAAAGTATGTGAACTAGAGGTTTTCCATGAGCTGTCATTACTTCCCGCATAATATCGATAGGGCAATTCATGCATAGCCATATTATCTGTTGCAGATCCTGTAACCGTTATTGCATCTTTCGTAGATGTAATGTTAACAGAACCGAGAGTTGGTGCAGTTTTATCAACTTTAAAGTTAATGGTAGCTTGCTGCGTTATTTCACTGTCTTTAACTGTAAACTTCATTGTATGTGTTCCCTGAGAAAAACTCCCCAGGTTTAATGCGTTAAAGCTGACATTTTGTGTTGATTGTGTGTTTGATATTGTTTTTGTATCCCTTGGTGACGTTTCCGAATCAATAAAAACCTTGCAGGTTAATATATCACCTTCGGGATCGGACACTGCAATCACCGGAACAAAAGAGCTGGATGTCTCGCTAAAAATCATATCTTGTGTGGGTGATATAATATTTACGGAAGGTGATGTATTGGTAACATAATTAATTGTTACATTATAGGCATAATAGTAAATAGTATCACCATAAACATAGCCACTGTAGTATCCTGTATAGTCATCATGCCAGGTTATTTCTGTTTTTGTTAGTGTGCCAATATAATAAGCCCGCCAGGAAGTTACAAATTGATACGAGCCGTCAGGATTATTATATCTGGTTCTTTCCTGTATAGTCTCGTGGCTATGTTTAGGTATATCGCCTTTGTAACCATCTTCATCTACATGCATTGAAGGATGATCAGGAGAACCCAAGCTATAGTCCGTTAGGAGAAAGTTACCGTTTGAATCATAATAATCTGTTCTTGTATTGTCTTGTATCCTTAAAAATTCTTTTGATACTTCTTTAGATTCATAATACCCATTGTTCTCAGTCCGTTGCAGACTAATATAACCGGAATATCCGTTCTTGTAATAATAATAGCGGTCTGGGGGATAGTCTTTTCCAGTATTATTAGAATAGTTGCTAATATAATCTGATTCTTCATAATAATCAACAGAGTCACCATTTCTGCATGTAATAGTTACTTTATTACCATTAACACTAAAAGTTACATTACCAGTATCAACAGTCATAGAAGTAATTCTCACAAGACCTGGAATTGTAATAGTTGCGCTTCTATATTCATCGGTGTCTTTAGAAAATCTATGGGTCATAGTTTCACTTTTAGCAAAAGTATGTATAGAAAATGTATTCAGTAAAATTATTGTGATCCCTATAAGCAAAAGAGCATTATAAACCTTTTTTATTATCTTTTTCACAATTAGTCCCTCCCTTTATTGGATAGTATAAGTCACTTTGGAGTGACCGCTTGTATTTGATAAAAACTTTATAATCTGAACCACAGTTCTGTTTGCGTTTCTTATTTTATATACAATTCTTCCATTGCTAAATTCAAGAACGCTTATATTCGTACCATCGATATCTCCTATTTTTGTCTCAGGTTCAGGAGTTAATGCGCAAAGGTCGAATACCTCTAATTCTTCCGGATTATATGTTACGGTAATAATGCATTCGTTTTGTCCTGCCTTTTGCGGTGCAACTATTACGAAATTAAAAATCGTATCTTTTTGAGTTGGGACTGCCACTTCAGGAGTGGTTAACTGTGTAAGAGAATCACTCCAATCACTTGTTGTATGTTCATTTTTAGATCGGATTCTATAAATATGTCGAGTATTGGATTTCAACCCTGAGTGCAAGTATTCTGTTCCTGTAATATCTTTTATAACAATACCGTCTACCTCAAGATCGTAGAAAATTGCACCTTCAACATTATCCCAAAACAAATTAACTTCTGATGTTGTTTCTGTTGCCGACAAACCTGCAGGGATATCAGGTGCTGTATTGCACTCTATATAACTACTCCATTCACCGTTCCCCAATTCATTCTTTGCTCGGATTCTAATCATATACGAAGTGTTTGGCTCCATTTTAAGATGAGTATGGCTGGTTTTCGATGCATTAGCAACAATATCCCCATTTATCTCAACATCATAATTAGTAGCTCCATTTACCTCATCCCATACAATTTCCAACGATCTACTTTTAGGAAGACAAGCCAAGTTTGCCGGAATACCAACAAGAGCTCTAACCGATATTGCTTCACTCCATTCACTCGTATCGGTATCCCTTTTTGATCTTACCTGATAAATATGCATTGAATTCGGTTCAACTCCGATATGTTTATAAGTGGTGCTGTTACCGTTATCATAAATGTTACCATCTATCATTATTTCGTAGCCGGTGGCACCAGAAACCGTATCCCACTTAACGTTTATCTCTGAACTCGTTGAAACTGTGCTAATATTTTTAGGGGTTCCAACGAGTGTATAAAAGTTAGCCGGTTCACTCCATTCTCCCGCTCCTTCTCTATTCCATGCCCTAACCCTATACAAGTGAGCACTGAATGTTTCCAAACCTGTATGTTGGAATTGGATACTGAGACCGTTTTGGAGAATTAGCCCATCAGCTTCAATGTCATAAGATGTAGCTCCTGCAACCATACCCCAGTTCACAGTAATCTGCGTACCGGATGATTTTCCCTGAATGTTTTCAGGTGCTGCCAAAAGCGTTGACTTTGTAAGCGGTTGACTCCATATACCCTCAATATGGTTGTTCTTTGCTCTTACTCTGTAAATATGCTGTGAATCAGGTGTTAGCCCTGTGTGTATGAAGTTTGTTTTTTTGTCATTATTATATATTTGACCGTCAATTTCAACATCATATCCAGCCGCTCCTTCAATCGTATTCCACGTAAGCTGTATTTGTGTACTTGTTAACGTAAAATCAATGTTTTCCGGAGGAGAGAAAAGTGTTGAACATTCCTCCAGAGAACTCCAGTCACTTGTACCATTAATACCTGTGCTCCTTAATTTATATGAATGAATTGTGTTTGGCTGAAGCTGTTTATGTTCATATTTCGGTTCAGACAATCCGCTATGTGTTACCCCATCTACCTCAATATCATAAGTTAACGCACCCGGCATTGCATCCCAATAAACAATGATTTTCTTATCATTTGCTTCGGTTCGTATATATGACGGTATACCTGGCAGAGTAGTTTCTGCCACAATTGAACTCCAATCGCCATCACCACTGGAATTTTTTGCTCGCACTCTGTATGTCTGCTGGTTATTTGAATTTAAACCATCATGGATGTACCATCCCTGCGCTCCTGCATCCACTGCCGTGCCATAAACTTCAATATCATAGCCGGTTGCTCCTGTAACCGGTGCCCATGAAATCTTAACAGAATTGCTTGTAGGCTCTGTAATAACGTTTTCCGGAATATCGGGGAGAGTCCATATAGATTGCTCTTCACACCATCTCCCAATACCTCCTGAATTTTTAGCTCTAACACTAATAAAATATTCTGTTCCAGGTTGTGCATTCTGGTACAAAAATGGGCTTTCTACATCGTTTAGCAGTTGTTCACCAATTTTTATATCATATCCTGTTGCTCCGGTAACATCTTCCCACTGTATTTCAATACATGTTTGCGATGCATTCATATTAAATATTTTAACAATATCCGGTATTGTCCATACACTAAATCCGTCAGACCATTTCCCCAAGCCACTGGTATTCTTTGCTCTTACCATCAACACATATTCTGTTCCCGGTGAAAGATCTTGTATCGCTTGTGGATTTGTTACATCATCAAGTTGTAGATCATCTATTTTTATGTCATATCCGGTTGCACCGGTAACCTCATCCCATTCAACAGCTAAATAAGTTTCACCTGAAAATATGGTAATATTCTCTGCAACTGCCGGCAATGTCCACTTTACAAGCTCGTCGTTCCAGAAACCATAGCCGCTGGAATTTTTGGCGCGAAGCTTATAAATATGCTTGGTTCCTTCCAGCAAACCCTGATGTATATAGGGTGAAGATACATCTTCGAATAAAACTCCATCAACCTCTATGTCATATCCGGTTGCTCCGGTTACTTCGTTCCAGAAAACCTCTATTTCTATTTCTGTTGCTTCTATGGTTGTATCATTAACTTTATCCGGAATTGTCCATAAAGACACTTCATCACTCCAAACACCGGTACCGCTGGAGTTTTTAGCACGAATTAAGTAATTATATAAAGTTCCCGGGATTAATCCTTCATGGATAAAAGGGCTTGATGGGATTTCTGTAATAGTGTCTCCTTGCTTTACTTCATAACTGCTAGCACCTCTTACAGGCTCCCACTGAATAAAAATGGTATTTTGCATACCTTGTGCTTCGATACCTTCAACCGAACCGGGAAGTGTCCACACCTCAAACGATTCATTCCAGTATCCAATTCCACTGGAATTTTTGGCTCTGATCCTAAAAGTATGTCTTGTTCCTGATTCAAGATCCGTATACATGTATGGGCTGGGTTGGTCCTTAAAGATTTCGCCATCCACCTCAATATCATAATCTGTTGCACCGATTACATCATCCCATGAAATATCTATCTGGCTTTCACTGGCACTACTAAAAACACCCGTTACAATGTCAGGAACAGTCCAATATGAATACTCCTCGCTCCAAACACCTGCACCACTCTCATTTTTTGCGCGGACTCTATATCTGTGTAAAGTACCCGGTTTAAGATCAGTAACTGATACTATAGGTAGAGGTTCTTCCAGTATTCTGCCATCGAACTCAATATCATACGCAGTAGCACCGATTACATCATCCCAGGAAGCAACAATAACTGTCTGGGTAGCATATGAATTCACCATTGTAACCATATCAGGTATTGTCCATTTAGTAATTATTTCTGTCCATTTACCACAGCCGCTTGAATTTTTTGCTCTTATACGGTAATAGTGCATAGTACCCGGCTGCAGGTTACTATGAATAAATGGGCTTTCAACATTCTCAAACAAAATACCGTCTACTTCAATATCATACCCCGTTGCCCCTGTAACCTGATCCCACGAAATATTGATATCGTTTTCTGTGGCTTCGGTAACTATACCGCAGGGAATATCCGGCAAAGTCCAAATATCATAAGTGTCAGACCAACTGCCGGTTAGCATGCTTGAAGTAGCCCTTATCCGATAACTATGAAAAGTACCGGCGGGTAACCCGATATGCTGGTATGAATTACTGTATACAGAATCAACTACTGTTCCGTTATCTTGAGCATCATATCCTGTAGCACCTTCAACAGGCGACCAGAGTAACTGTATGGAGTTTTCCTGAGCTTCAGCCAATAAGATGAGAGGCTTACCAAAAAGTGTTTGATCACCCCAAACCATTTCATCGCCTATGAATGCAGTAACTTTATCCCATATAATATAATCATGTTTTGAGTAGGTATATGAATAATCATTGGTTTGGTTATATTTCGTCCAATCTGTTTTTGCCATTCTCGTATGTATATCTACTTTTGATCCCGGTTTAATAACGCCTGCACCCGATTTGAACCCTATCTCCAAATAAGTATCAGCTTTTTCGATCGGTTCAGAAAGTTTAACGAAATTTCCTATTACATTGGAACTCCCTACATTTGACCAATCACACCAGAAATTTTGTTCCTGATTCCCATCAATTGTATAATAATAGCGAATTCTAACATCCTGAAGGTTTATTGGCACATTCCCTGTATTCGATAAAATATATCTTGGATATAATGTTTTTGTATCCTCATGGACTTTTGTGTTACACATCTCTATCTCTATCTTTTTTACGGGGATTGGTGTTGGTGCGGGACTTTGGGGTTCGGTTCCCCAAATGAGTGCATTATTTACATATACAGTGGCTTTATCCCAGACTGCAAAATCGTCGTTGTTACAGTTAAAAGAATAATCGTTTAGTTGATTGTAATTGCTCCAATCAGATTTTGCATACCTGCACTGCAATTCAACATATTCACCAGGCTTTATTGATTTCGCTCCGTTTTTAAAACCTATTTGTATATAGCTGTCTGCACCAATCATGGGAGTTGACATTTTCGCAAAGGAGCCGGTAACCTTTGAACTTCCAACGCTGGACCAATCGCACCAAAAACTCTCCTTCGCTTCTCCTTCAGCTGTATAATAGTATATTATTTGTACTTCGCTAAGCTTTATATCCGATGTCCCTGTATTGTATAGCCTGAACCATGGTGAAATCGTATTGCACAATTCATCTCTAGTATTGTTATATGCTTCCAGCTCCACTAAAGGAACAGATGGCTCAGGTTTATTAGCCTTTGCATAAACCTTATCCCTATATTTCTCTACGGTTATAGCATCTTCACCGAAAGCGGCTGTAGTTGGGGATACAAAACATAAAAAAATAAAAATGCAACACACAGTTAAAAAATAATACCAAGATTTTTTAATCATTTTTCCACCTCTTAAAAGCATTTTTTCCCGAATAATGTATTAACAACATGGATGTGCATAGCTTGATAACTCTGTCTCTACTTGAAGCGTTTAATCGTTATGTAATATTTCAGTTATCTTATTGTAATCTATTTGTTTTATTTTGTCAATATCTTTGTTAAAATTTGTTTTTACCGTACTTTTGATGGTTTTTTGACATTTTGAACTTGTCAAAATATACGACATTAGTGCGGAATAAGGTTTTAAATGCGCAAAAAAGCGATGCCTGAATAGCACTCTATTTTTAGGCAATATATGTATATGATTCGTTGGCAAAGGTAATTTTATCCCCGGCATTAATAACGGTAGCGGAATTACATAAAACTCTCACACCGTTTACATATGTGCCATTGACAGAATTAAGATCAATAATGCAATATTCTCCGTCTTTTTCAACTAATTCAGCATGGATTTTCCCAACAGCATTATTTTGTATAACATGATCTACACTATCCTCAAGTCTTCCAATGAGTATTGAGTTTTTATGTAATACGATTTTATCACTTGGGTATGTTAAGTTTTGCAAATACGGAGTGCTGTTTTTGCCTAAAACAACCGTTTTGTCCGAGACAGGCTTCTTTATGTAATTTTTCTGGAAGTTTTCTGCGCTTTGTTGGATCCTTTGTTGAATCATCGGGATCTGTTGGTTGTGTTGGTTGTGTTGGTTGTCTTGGTTGTGTTGGTTATTTAGGTTATGCTTGTTATACTGGTTTTGCTGGTTCTGTTGACTATGCTGGTTCTGTTGACTATGCTGGTTATGCTTTTCGTATTCCTTTGTAGTTTGGCTTTTTATTACTGTATGCTCATTTGCCATACCCTTGCCGCTGATATTTTTATTTAAAATATTTACTTTCTTTTGAGGAAGGATTACATCTTCTTCTATTTCCTCATTAACAAAGCGTTTAAACGCAGGTATGTTTTGCATGCTTTGCTTGCTTTGCTTGCTTTGCATGTTTTGCTTGCTTTGCTTGCTTTGCATGTTTTGCTTGCTTTGCTTGCTTTGATTTTCTGATTTAAGATTATTCATATCGCTATTTTCTTTTCCCGCTATTCTTGTTATAAGAAAGTAGTTGATTGACGCAAAAACTAATATCATTCCTGTAACCTTACCGGTAACATTAGTCGAGCCTATAGATTTCGATGTTATGATAAATATAAAAAATACAAGCATTATTATATCTATAGCACCAATTATCAAGTAAGAGGGTTTCACCTGTAGCAAACCATTTCTGCTGGTGTTGCCAAAATCAATATTGCTGCTTACTTGATTTTTTCCATGCTTCATCTCATTTTCTGCGGCATTTCGCCTAATGTTTTCCTTCCTGCCACCTTCTATTTCATTATTTTTCGTCTGACTTTCAGCTTTGTATACAAATCTGTTTTCTATTCTGTTTTCATTATTACCATTTTCCATCTTGCTTTCAATGTTGCTTCCTGTTTTGTTTTCCATTTTGTTTATTGCTTTGCTAGTCTGCTGGTTATTGAGGGTATTCCTTTTTACACCGGGAATTTCAAGTCTGTTTTGCTGACCCTTGAGCTCACCATTAAGAAATGAAAAAGGCTTCTTCTCTGGTTTCTTTATTGGCGAGACGGGTTCTTCAAAATGCGATATAGACTCTTCTGCTTGATTTTTGGTTGCTTCAGCCAATGGTATGGAATCTCCTTTTGTTTCACTTTCTAATATGCATTTTGAAATTTGCTCTATAGAAAAGTTCTCTTCTTTCAAAACCTCTAAAAGTCTCTTTAAAATTACACCTGAGGAATCATCTGAAAAATTAATATCCTCAACCAGCAGCTTTTTTAGAAAGGCTTTTAGCTTCTCTTGCTCATTTCCACACAATTCCGTAGGAATATATAAAAAGTATAAATCGAGATCTGAAGGATCACAGAAAATATATGAAATATCAAATACCACAGAAGACAGATCAAGAAGATAATCATTTAATTCGCGGGTCAATTTTATTATTTGAAGCATTATATGTAAAAATTTGTCCTGTGTAATTGGCTTTCGTTCCAAAACACGGCTAAGAGGTATTTTGGATGTAATATCAAAATACAACTTCCAGTCATTGTTTAGCCTTTGAACAGATAGAGGTAATATTAAATCCACTGCGTTATTTTCAAGCATTTTTATCTGATATTGCTTAATTTCATCTTCAGCAGGTATGGAAACTGTAAAATAGCTTCTATCACCTCCGCATGTATATTCTTTTGAATAATCTTCAAAGTATTTCATTTTGAACCTCCCTTAATATTCTCTTATTTTCTTCACTTACCGCTATTTCCCGTAGTTTTTCATCTGATAATATTATTTCTCCCACATAGTGGCGAAACGACTTTTTCCTGCAAGTTTACCTTCAGAAAGATGCAGTTTGCTGCAATCTGGTGTAATCACAATATGATTATCCAACCTTCGAAGGCTGACAAAATTAAGATATCTTAAGTTTCATCAGAAAGTTACATTGTGACTTTTCCGGGTGAAAATCATAATATTGATTATTCTCCGTTTATCTAAAAGTCACTTTTCAACTTTCCGGGCGATAATCATAATATATTTGCTACTAAAAAAGACAAAGCTATACATGGTGCAAGAGGAATCGTGGTCCCCTTAAATTTTCTTTTCTTCATTCCTTTAACCAAACCAAATATTGATGAAAGCATAAATGTCAAAAACATAAAAATCACAATATTTTCAAATGGTACTGCGGGAACAGAAAATCCTAAAAGCAATACATCACCCAATCCAATAGACTTTTTGCCTATCATTAATATCATTGTTAATACCAAAATGACAAAAAAGCCAAACAGCCACACTCTGTAATCCCATTCATACAAAACAGCATTAACAATATTAATCAATAAAACACAAATACATATAAACAGCGGAATCTGGTTTTTAAAAATATCATAAACAGCAGCAACGCATAATAGCAAAAACACAGCTAAGTTTTGAATCATATACGCTGTTGATGGGTTTAATATCACTAAAACAATGTATACAAGAAGAACCGCAAATACCACAATATAATATTTCATTTTAATTTTATTATTCTGCTTCATTGTCTGCAGCCTCCTGATATTCACCATATTTCTGTGCTTGTTTCAATTCTATACCAAGCTTTTCAGCAATGTGGGTGCATTCCTCAAAAGCCACCCTGTACGGCTCGGGGAGTTCTGTATTTTCCGGAATTATAACATATACTATTCGTTTATATTTTTTCTCTAATCCTTGAACATCGATTATAAAGCTTTTTGTTTCATATTTTTGAAATTCATTTAGCTTGAATATGTTTTTCTTTATTTCTCCCACTACTCCGCTTTTTTTCTGGTACGCAGGTAAAAACGGGTTTAAGGAAAAGATTGTGTACAACTCTCCATTACTACCATTCTCTGCATACTTAATAAGATCAATTGTTTTAAAATGGTATGGTGTTGTTTCCGCATTAGACATGCCCTTTTTCAATTCTTCAGCATACCATTTATCCACCTTGTTCCCACGTCCAAAATGCTGACTGGTGTAATAATTACTCTTGTCAATATTCCAAATACTATCCCCTGACCCGATTACCGGTTCATCATGCTCGATTTTATCAACGCCCCAAGTCCATGCAAGAACACAAGCCCGGTTTCTTAGCCGTATTTCAGGAAAAAAGATAAAATCAGGTACCGGTTTAACCTTATACTCAACTATGAGATCAATCGTTTCATTATCATCTAAAAAGGTTGAGCAAGATATATCCAATTCATTTATCCCATCAACAATCCGGAGTCTTTCATCCACATGGCTAAGATCAATTTGCATGTCTATTGCAAGGTTTCTTTTGATCATGCTTTTTGATATTGAACCAAATAGCATAGTTTTTCCTTTCCCGAACAATGTGTCGGAAAGAGCAAGCCCTATTAGGCGTATTTCGTTCATTGGATTAGTTATAAGGTTCTCAATCTGCTGTGCAAGCTCCTCACCTGCTTCTGTGGCACTGCTTGCGTTAGATGCAATATTTATCAAATCATTCATTGTATTTATACTCATTGCATTAGAATCATCATTTCCGATTTGGCTAATATTATCTGTCAGGCTTTGCATTTCATTATAAAAAGTGCTCAGTACATTTTGCTGATTTGCTAATTCTTCTTTTGCATTATCAATCGCATTATTCAGGTTATCGTGCTGCTCCTTTAAACCCGACACTGCGTACAAATAACTATATTGTGACAATTGTCCAGCAACTTGATTAATTGCCTGCTGCATGCGTTCATATGTAACAGCAACACGGATTACAGTCAATACTGATATAAAGGCAATCATAAGTATTGGAAGCACAATAGCTGCTTCAACAGTTGCACTACCTCTTTGATATCTTTTAGTGTTTACAGCATGGGCATTTTGCCCATTAAGAGCAATCTTACCAGTCAATACCCATACCCCCAACGTATTTTAATTTGACTCTTATTTTCTTTTTTCATAAACAAAGGTAGAAACAAATATTTCATTGAAATATCCGCTTCAATTATGATATATGAATTAAACTCCGATAAGCAAAAGTCGGGATTCTCTAAGGATTTTTGCATGTTTAACTGCATTAGATCAGCTGTCCTTAGCAATTTGGTCTTCTGCGGTACAATTAATAGAAGAAGCCTTAAATAATCAATATAATCAAAGGAAACAACAGTTCCCACAATTTGATCTGTAACCCCTGTATCTTTAATTTTAGAGCCAAGCTTTTTAACTGAATCAGCAAGCTGCTCCGTTCCTTTGTCTATAATACTGTCACAACCATCTTTTATCTTGCTAACAAAATTCTTATATGCACTGCTTTCGAAAATAAAAGAAGAAATCTTCTCTGTGATTTTTTTCTTATATTCCTCAAGTTTAAGCTTAGTCCAATTTGCACCCTCATCTTTTATCGATTCATATTGGTTTTGGGCAATCTGAATTATCCACTCTTTTAAGCCCTCAAAATCGCTAAACTCATTAATATTTCCTAATCCCTGTATTGTTGGATCAGCTATATTGTCTACACTGTCACCTAATTCTGTTATTGCTAACTCCAAAGGAACAAATGCCTCTTGAACCACACTTGAAACCATATCATTAACAATTGCCTGTAGAGCATCATCACCCTCGCTTATCAAATCATCCTTCTTTTGCTTAAACCAGTCTGAAGATTCATCAAGGAATTGCCCTGCAACATTCGAAAAAAGAGATTTGAGGTCTAGTTTCCAAGTGTTTTTTGTTTTATAAATCGGCACCGGCTTTCCGGCATTTATATCTCTAATGTCCAGCCATGACTCACCGGCAGCCCAACCTATTAAAATTAGATTCTTTACAAGCGGTACAGCAAAACCGCTCCACCCTGCCAACGCTGTTGCTGCTGTTAATGCGGTTGCGGTTTTATCAGGGTTGGTATAAACATGGATAATATTCAGACCCATTCTAATTCCAAATATGCTTGCACCGGATAAATTGGCATTAGCTTTTTCTCTTTTTGATCCAAAAATGATGTATTCAACCTCAGCTTTTTCATAAAATGTTTCATTGGTAAACGAAGTAGGACGTATTTTGGGTCCGGCAACTTTATCGATATTAGCGTTTTTAAAAGCTCCTACTATAAATTCATTAACATATAGGCTATTTATCAACGCTTCCGAAGAATCAGATATAATCTGCCCTATTTTTTCTGAGAAGCTTCCATTTTGGTTTAATAAGTCTCCATACTTTTCCTCTACATCTGATTTGTTAGATGCTTGATCCTCTAAGAGATTTTGCTCCACCTGCATTTCTTCTTCCGAAAATTCGCTTTGTTTAACGTTTACATAATTTCCGTCCTTATCTTTAAAAGATGGCAAGCGAGCAAAAACCTCGTTAATTTCCTTGTCAGATAAGTTCTTGTCCTCGCCATTATAAGCCTCTTTATCTTCTTTGTTTTCTTTGTCAGAGGTTTCAATGTTTTGCTTAAGTTTTTTTTGCTGACCTTTGTCTTTACTGTTGTCTACGTTATTACTCTCATTAAAAAACTTATTGCACCATTTATAAAATTCGTTCTTTTCCTTTTTATTTATTTTGGGATCTATTGAGTACGACGGCTCATTATATTTGCCGGTAATTTCATGAAAGTGGTTTTCTGTAAGCTTTACCCTACCCTCTATATCATCTGCAAAATCCTGCTTTTGGGGAACAATGCATGTTTTAGGTACAGCTTCAACCTTTTCAATCATTAAATCTATACTACTTAATTGATTCATCATTGTTTCAATTGTTTTTTCAATTGTATTCTGAATATCCTGTAAGCCGGTAAGATTTGTATTGCTTTTCTCTTTTATGTCGTTTATAACGATTGAATCAGCGTTTAAAACAAGCTTTTCTATATCTGCTTTAATACGCATAAGAAAAGAGTTATCCGACTTTTCTCTTTGCTTTGCGATTTCTGCGTTTATATCATCAATATGTCCCTTTGCTGCCTTTGCACCCTTTTCAATTTCGTCTGCTAGGGCTAAAGCTCCCTCATGGTATCTTGTATACTTCACCACTATTGTTTCTATATTTAGTACATGGTTATAGATTTCCTCGGTTTTATTTTTGATATCTTTTAAAGCAGATAAACATGTGGTTACTTTATCATTAAGCCGCTCCAATTCTTTGCTTACTTCTTTTTCACAATCTTTGATCTCTTTATTTTTCTCGAAAATTTTCTGTTCGGTCTTTGATATTTTGTCTGACTCCAGTTGCATGGCGTCTTTATATCCGTCATCCAGCTCTTTGCAGCTTTCTATTTCTTTTTTTAAAGCTTCAATCTCTGTTTCCATATCTTGAATTTTTTCTTCGTTCGGTTTTTCTTTTTCTTTTTCTTTAAAAATCGACTTTTCAGTATCTGTAACCTTTTTATTTAATTTATCTAAATCTTTATTATTTTTCTCGCTTAATTCTTCGATATCATCATAATTTTCTTCAAGAATATCCAGTTGCTCCTCATATGACGATAAGCTGGTTTTAATTTCATCTATCTGGTTTTTAACAGTAATAATCTTTTCAGTAAGCTCGGGCATCGCCTTTAAAGCAATTTCATATTGCCCTCCCGCAGCTTCTTTGCTTTTAATGCTTTGCATATTTTCATTTATTGATTTTATATTCTTTGCTATATCTCCATTTTGTTTTTGCTCCGCTAAAAAACCATTGATTCTTTCGGAAAGCAACAGGCTTAAGTAAACCTGCTCTTCGCGTATTTTTTGAAGCTTTTTTTCAAGATCCATTTTCTTATTTAACAGACCGGATTGCTTCATAAAAGTATTTAATGCTTTAAGCTTTTCAACAAAATTACCTATTGTATTAACAGGTGCCCTGTATTTCATAAACTGTGTTATTTGCTGCTCTAAAACATAATCCTCAGACATATTAAAGCAAGGGATCACCCTTATGCTATCAACTTCAAAGCCATATAAATCAATTAATCCCGGGGTGTAACGATTTTCAACCGCAAGGTTTTTTTCAAGCAATTCAAATATAAGCAGCTCAAGCTCTTCATTTTTCTGATTTGTAGCCATGATTCCATATTGCTCCTTCAGAGGAGCATGGTATCTGGTTAACGCGGACTGTAATGATAACTGTACTGCTGCCTTTGCATGCTTCTTTCCTGTTTGCAGTCTTGACAAATCTACCATTGTCCCGGAAAACGCTATAAGCACCGATAATATAATACTTACAAAAACTGTTACACTGCCCTTGAGCCTCATTTTTCACCCAACCCTGTTTTTTATAAAATTCCTAAGACCCCACTTCTATAAGTTGGGGTTCCTTGTTCTTTCTTCGGTGGGGGTAGAGTGCCCCACCGAAGCCCAATGCGTATTTTACTTCGTAAAAACGCGTGATGTTCAGCTTCAGCTGAACGACTTCACTTTTGAATTTCACTGTCTTTAGTGCATTTAATAAATTCCTTTGTATGTGCGCCCGATTGTGTGTGAGCCTTATTGGTATGTGAGCGCTATACTCATTTTAAAAGCCTTCTTTTTGTTCTTTGTTTAAAAGCTTTGAACTCGTTACTTCATTTAAAAGCTTTTATATTTCAAATACCTTGAGCTCGTTACTTAAAAAAAGCCTTTATCTTGCTAAGAGAATCTATAAGGGGCTTGCACTTTTCATTAACCCATGTGCTTGCCCCTGATTCTTCATAGATTTGCAACAAGTAATCAACATTATGTATAAATTCTTTTGGATCATTGACGGTAATTTCACTGTAGGAACAAATTTGAATTTCTCCGGAGAGCCCCAACGATTTCAAAAACTTATCGGCAGGAAGCTTATATGTCATATTAGCCTTAAGACCTACTTTCTGCAAAATAAAATAGGTACGATAAATAACCTCTACCTCAATTTCACGCGAAGGCTCTAAAATGCTACGTTTTTCTATTTCATTTTTTATGCTTTTCTGTAATGCAAGTTTTTTCTTTTCAGACTGAGAAAAAACTTGCCAATACAAACCCTCGCTAAGATAGGTATCTGCGTTTGTAATTCCTTCACCGGTGTTAAGCTCACCAAGATCATAACCCCATAACAAAGCATAATTCTGCGCATTTTCGCTGATAACGGAATGTAGCAAGGCTTGCTGATAATAAATGAGACCGACATAGACAAGAATTGCTACACAAATAATAACAACAGGAAAAACAAGTGCATATTCAATAGTTACCGCACCCTTACATCCTTTTCCTGTGCATGTTCTAACGCATGCTTTAGTATATGTTTTAATGTATGTTAATGAATAGCATTTTTGTGTACGTGTTTGTACACTCAAATTACTTAAATAATCATTAAGCTTGTTATGTAATTCGTCTATCATATTAATATTACGAGCCTATGGTGTTGTTGTCGGTGTTGTTGGAATAATTGCATCCGGGTTAAAGATTTTTTCAAAAATCGATTGTAGAAAGCTGGTAATTTGATCCCTGAAAATAAGCGCAAGCCCTATTGCAATAGCAACAAGCACAACAATCTCAACGGTGTTAATCCCTTTCTCATCTTTCACAAACTTCATTAACAATTTTTTCATTTCAAAACCTCTCCTTCTTAAAATTACGAAATAAATTGCTTGATCCCCATTTTTAAAGTAAAAAAATATACTTTGATTTAGGTGTTCGGTAGCAAGCTATAATTTCGACACACAATTTTATATTAATCAGCTGGCTGAAGGGAGTTCTCCTTTAAGCTATTACCCTTCAGGTCTGCTGGTTAGTTTTATCAAATTCCTAAGTCCCCCACCGATGCCCCATGCGTATTTTACTTCGTAAAAACGCGTGATGTTCAGCTTCAGTTGAACGAGTTCACTAAAATCCATTTGAAAGCTGCATAATAGCCGGCATTATTACGATAAGTAAAATTGCTAGGAACATAAGCATTAACGGAAAAATTAACTTTGCAGAAGCCGTTTCGCTCATTTGTTTTGCAGCATGCTTACGCATTTCCCATGTTTCGTGGGTCATTCTTTTTAGTTCTTCAACCAACTGGTTCCCTCCTATTTTTGTGTTTTGCATCATCATGCTGGCAAATGAGGTTATTTCCTTAACCTTGCACCTTTCAGAAAATTCCATCCAAGCTTGGTTTTCACCAATCCCTGACTCAATGTCTTCAAGAACCGTACCCAGTTCCACATATATCGGGCTTTTTTTTGTTGAATCATTGTATATACGCATAAGTGCTTGCCTAAGATGCATACCAGCATTCATAAGAAGGGTTAGCTTGCTTATGAAAACAGGAAAGTCCATCATAAACTGCAGTTTTCTGCGATTCGCTTTATCGTCAAGAGTTTTGTCTGTTAGGAAAAAAAGAATTATACCAACAGCGACTAAAATAGGAAGAAATCTCAAACTTGATTCTGAAACCGAACCTATAAAGGAAGCTGCAACAATGCCTAAGAAGAAATATAAAAATTTCTCCGCCCAATGAATTCTTAAATAATATTGGGCATATCTTGTTCCGTAGACCATAACAACTCTTTGAAACAGGAAAACATGATATGCACCTGATGAGGGTATTTTTAATTCATCATAAAGCCATAAACCGAATGGAAGAAGCTGTTTAAAGCTGTAATCCTTTTGATTAAGAGGCTCAATTTCTTCCGAGTATCTTTTCTTTACACTATTATTCACGATCATATACACCAAAATAATTCCTAACATTATTGCGATATAAACGGAACTCATAGCTTATCCTCCCAGTCTTTAGAATTTTATGTTCATAATTCGGTTGGAAATTAATCCACCAAGACCAATCAAAATTAAAGATATCGTCATAATAATCCTGCCTTCCGGTGTTGTAAACAGGGGCTCCATAAAATCTCCACTCATATAAGAAATGAAAATAATCATAGCCAACGGTGATAATGATAGTAATCGCTGCTCCTGCTTTTTAGCTGCAAAAGCTGTTGCTATTTCCTGCTTAGTCTCTATATGCTCACTAATCATCCTGGATGTAGTTCGCATAACTTCTATTAAATTTCCTCCTGTGCGTTTACATACTGAAAAAACATCTGAAAAATAATTTATTTCTTCAACCCCGGCTCTACCGGCAAATTCATTTAATATGTCCTCTATATTTTCATTCATTCTTAGCCTGTTTATAATCAAATCGGATTCTATAACTATATCTGATTTTTTACCGGGATAAAGATTTTTTAGTGTTGAGTGAACAGTAATAAATGCCTGTTCCACAGATTTACCCGCTGAAAGGGAGGCTCCAAGATAATAAAGCATATCTTTAAACTGAAGCCTTAAAATATTACGCTGTTTTTCTATGAGGCTCTTTTTTTTAATCAACGGATAGAACAACCCCAATAAAAATGCTAGAAAGACCACAATCGCATTTTTATAAAATATCCATGCAGTCATGGCCAGTGCAAATGAACCAATCCCTGCATAAAGTAACCATTCAAAAACATCATAATTATATTCGTTATAACACTTTTGCACATTTCTTTCTTTGTCTTTGATAAATCTTATCCGCACTGCTTTCTCCTTTAACACTTTTTTATCAAAATTCCAAGACCTCCACTTCTATAAGTGGGGGTTCCTTATTCTTGCTTCGGTGGGGGTAGAGTCCCCCACCGAAGTCCAAAGCGTATTTTACTTCGTAAAAACGCGTGATGTTCAGCTTTAGATGAACGAGTTCACTATTGTTCAAACCTTCTATATTTTAAGATATAGTGGTGCAATAACGGAAACTACGCTTCGTTTGCAAGAGCCGTATTCTGCTGATATTTCCAAATGTCTCACACCTTTGTCTACTCAGTTGCCTATGAACAGTAACTTTTTTTATTGATTATACTGTAAAAACTCAATATTCCTTGTTTCTAAAGAAGCCTTTAATTTCGTGCACATTTTCGATTTGATGTTATTATTATCCGGCTTCTTTCAAAGGCTGATGAAATTTAGAATATTAAATTTCATTATATAAGTTGAACATTTTTCTAATACTGTGCCTTCGCAAAAACACCTACCCCATCTGTTATTTGCTCGTCACAGCATAAGTAAAATTAAGTTCAACTTATATAGTAAGCTTTTGTGATATTCTTGGGGTTAATATATTATGTTGAATTACTAGTTCATCATAATATAGATCGTAATAAATATGTAAACTAATGTCAATGCTTTTGCGTAAACGGCTCATTTTTATGTATAAAAAGTTTTTTTACACGTTTATACATAAAAATGAGCCGTTTTTACATGAATAATAAAAATATTTGTTATTTTTATCCTATATTTAATGCTACAGAAAATTCACTGCCTTCTCCAATCTTGCTTTTCACATGTATTTTTCCGCCGTGTCTAAGTACAATAATTTTCGCAATGGATAGACCAAGACCATGTCCACCTTTGTTTCTGTCTCTTGATTCATCAGCCCTGTAAAACCTGTCGAATATCCCTGATAAATCCTTTGCTGCAATTCCACATCCTTTATCCTTAACTATTAGAATTGCATTGTTTTCTTCTCTTTTTAAACTAATTTCAATGCTTTCGTCATTTTGCGTATACTTCTGAGCATTATCTACAAATATTCTCATCGCCTGTTTAATATGGTTTCTGTCACCAAAGATGTCTATATCCTGCTCTATTGAAGATTCTATTATATGCTGATTATCAACCATTTTTGTTTCTTTGACTAATTCATCCATCATTTCACTTAACGAGAACTTCTCTTTGGTTAGTGTTAATGTATCCTTGTCATTTCTTGCTATAAACAAGAGCTTTTCAACCAGCTCTTTCATGTTTTCAGCTTCGTTGCGGATTGCTTCTATAGACTCCTGCAAAACATCCGGGTCTTCCTTACCCCAACGTTCCAGCATCCTTGCATATCCCTGAATAACCGAAATAGGTGTTCTTAGTTCATGTGATGCATCTGATACAAATTGGTTTTGCTTGTTATATGCAGTTTCAATTCGATCCATCATGCCGTTGAAAGTGATTACTAGCTCCTTCAGCTCATCTTTTGCAGTTGTTACATTAAGTCTTTGGTTCAGGTTCTGTGCTCTTATTTCACCGGTTATTTTTGTCATCTCAGCCAAAGGTTTTAACACGTTTTTTGTTGTTGAGTGCCCTTTGAAAAAAATCGTTACAAGAGATAAAAAGCCCATGATAAGCGAAACTGCAAGTAATACCGCCATTTCTATTATTTTCCTAGTTATATCCTTAAAAACAAAGAGTTGATAATTTCCTTCCTGACGGATTAGATATGTTTTTATCATGATATATATCCCTCTGTCCTTTTGATAAAACCATACGGGTAGTTTTTCATTGGGTAATATATAATCTCCAAAAGTGTTTAAAATACTCTGACCCGAAATATCCTCAAGTGCTATTCCGGTGCCGCGTTGTATAACAAGGCTATAGATACTGTTTTTGAGTGAATCCGTCTCACTCAGTTCATCCGTAACCATTTGTACATCGTAGACCATTATTAACGAGTTAAATATTATATATACTATTAGAATAAGAATAAGGCACGACAAAAATACATCGGCTACCATCTGTATATATGAAACCGATATACGAAGACCCATTGAAAAACCAATTTTTCTTGAAACCCATCCACGCAAACCTTTTGAAGATTTTTCTGTTTTTTTCTTATCTGCTTTTTTGCTTTCCGGTTCTTTACTTTCGGTTCCTATGCTTTCTGGTTTTTTGTTTACTGGTTTTTTGCTTTTTGGTTCCATGAAATCTGGCTTTTCGTCTTCTAGTTTTTTATTCTCCACAGGTTGTTTAATATTTGCGGCTTCTGTCTTAATCCTTTTCTTCAAAAATATATCCCACCCCGCGTATTGTTCTTATGTATGACCGGTTGTATTTTTGATCTATTTTTGCTCTGATGTATCGGATATACACATCTGTGACATTGGTGTCACCATAATAATCATATCCCCATACCTTTTCAATAAGCTTTTCCCTTGAAAGGACAATACCGCTGTTTTCCATCATGTATTCCAGCAAATCATACTCTTTCTTGGATAAAGGAACTTCCTCGCCGTTAAATGTTACCATATGGCTGGTTTTATTAAGAATTAATTCACCTGCTGTTAATACTTCGTCTTCATTTTTTTTCTTACCCGTTCCATTTCTTTTAAGAGCCACCCGTATTCTGGCAAGCAGCTCTTCAATTGCAAAAGGCTTGGTTACATAGTCGTCCGCTCCGCTATCAAGACCTACAACCTTATCAGAAACATCATCCTTGGCTGTTAACATGATAACAGGCAAATCAGAACTTTTCCTGATCCGTCTTAAAACCTCTATACCGCTTAACAAAGGTAACATAAGATCGAGGATAACTAGATCGATATCTTGCTTTGACGCTTTTTCAAGACCATCTCTGCCGTCAAAAGCCAACTCGACTTCATAACCTTCATGCTTTAGCTCCAATTCCAGAAATCGTGCAATTTTACTTTCATCCTCTACAACCAATATTTTTTCCGCCATTTTCTCACCCCGGTTAATCAGTATTTTTTAAACATCAATAAGCAATGTCATTAATTTATTCTACCATATATGATATCACTGCAGAAACTCATTCTGATGAACAACTAAAACAAATCATAAAATCTTCACGGTTACAGGTCAGACATTCAAGTGAAGTATTTGTTGTATCTAATTATATGCTGAAGTCCTCCTGCACTTAAACAGAAGGACTTTCTGAGATTATTTTATTAATCAGAACATTTTACTCAATTGTCATTTCATTGTAATCGTCTTTTTCTTCTGGCTGTGGAACAATTTCCTGGCTTTCCGGTTTATTTGCTTGTTGATTATTGACTTTGCCTGCAAATTTGTCGGTAACATCCTTCATCATTGCCGATATATCCACTTCATCTCCTTTTGCCTTTTTAATACTGATTTTATAACCCAGAACAAGTAATAAAATGAATACGGGAATTGTAATGTATGGTACGAATATTACAAGTAAAAGCAATATGTTAATCGGAATATTCAATAAAATTCCTTTAGTATCTTCCACAACTATTCTATTGTCAAAGCCTAACTGTATTACTTCTCTAACCTTTTTCCAAAAATCCCCGCCGCTTTTGTAATTGGTATTGTCTGAAAAAGCTTCGTAGCTTTTGCCATTTGAATAGTATTTACCGCTTGAGTAGCTTTTTCCTTTTCTGTTTTTTTCAAAATCAACAATTGCCTCAAGAACATCGCCATCATGCTTTTCCAATAATTCTTTAGCTTCCTCATAACTGCAATTTGTTCTTTTTCGTAATTGATCCACCTTTTCCAATGTGATCATGGATTGCACCTCCAATAAATTTCAATATCGAACCTTACAATTCTTATTGTACAATCTAAAAATTAATCCTCTCTGTATAAACAATTAGAGTTTCATTAAAGTTTGATGTAAATTGTAAAAGCAGGTACGCTAATAGGTGCGTGCCTGCTTTATGTGCTATTATCACAATTTTCTATTGTTTTATCTTACATCCCGAGCAAAAATTGATATGCAAGGTCATCAAAATCAGCTATGTATTCATGACCGTAGTCAGGATATATCACTGATTTCTTCTTAGATTTTATTTTATTGAAGGCAGCAAATTGAGTGGATGGCGGGCAGATTGTATCCATTAAGCCTGTTGCCATCAGAACTTCCCCTTGTATCCTTTCCGCAAGGTTCTGAACATCAATATATCCCAGTTTGGTAAATGCTTCTTCTTCGTGAAGGTGACGGGGATCAAAACGCCTGAAATATTGCCTTAATTCTTCATAAGCATCCTTTGCAAGATCCATATCCCAAACTCTTTTGTAATCTGAAAGAAACGGATACTTAACTGAAAGGCGTTTAATTTCAGGCACCAACGCAGCACAGGCAAGTGTTAACCCTCCGCCCTGAGAAAGACCCATGGCTCCGACACGTGTTTTATCAACAAAAGGCAGATCCATAACAATTTTAGCAAATATTGCAGTATCCAGAAAAATTTGCCTAAAAAGAAGATTATCCGAATCGGGATCACTCAGACCGCGTATAATATGCCCATTAAGTGTATTACCAAATACGCCTCCACAGTCCTCTGACAAACCGCCCTGCCCTCGACAATCCAGTGATGCAATAGTGAAGCCTGAAGCTACATATCCAAGCTTACTCAGCCATGAACCACTATTCCCAGAATAACCATGAAACTCAAGTATTGCGGGCTTAGGTTCATTAATATTTGCAGGCTTTAAAAGCTTTGCGTGGATTCTGGCACCTTTAACACCTGTGAAATATAAATCATAGCATTCTGCAAAGCTTGTCTTAAAATCAGACGGTATAAGCTCCGTGTTCGGTTCTGTACTGTCAAGCTCTTTAAGCGCTCGATCCCAATAATCATTAAAATCCTTTGGTCTTGGGTTTGTACCCATATAGTTTTTTAGCTCACTAAGTGGCATATCTACAATTGGCATATCAGTGACCCCCTTATCGTTATGATGAAATTATATACTTGATTGTAAAGCCATGCAAGAGACTAATGTTTAAATTCACTTCTTCCATATCAAAGTTTTCAATCCCGCAGAACTAAAGCAGTTGAAGTAGGTTGCGAGCTTTGTCGGAATTTGTAGACTTTATATTCGTGATTTGGTAAAATAAAAAAGTGTTTATCGCTGCATAGACTTTTACAAACATGTGGTATAAAGGTTTACTCATGAAACATGATATTTTAAGACTAAATACTCAACTTTCCCATATTGTTTTGACACTTGCCTGCACAGCATGCTACCGACGGCGATGTGATACCACACTATAGCGTATCGGCATCAACGTCTCAAAACACTGCTTACAAGCTTAGGTGGGAAAGTTGGGTTAAATAAATATTTTATTAATATGATTATTACTGAGAAAGTCAGAAAGTGGCTTTCTGACGTAATTTAAAATACCTTAAAATACCAAGAAAGTCGCAAAGTGACTTTCTGATGATATTTGCTTCTTTGGAGGGACTATATGGCGCCTATTAGATATTCATACAGTAAATGGTTTAACAAATTTCTAAAGGCTACTTTGGGAACATATTTGTTAATGCGGTTCAATGTTAAACTTTATAATGATAAGATAAAAGAACTAAAACCACCTTATCTGGTTATTGGAAACCATGTCGGTGCCTGGGATCCGCTTCTCATGTCCATGGGTATAAAGGAACCTGTGTACTTTGTTATATCTGACTCCCTTTTCCGTAATTTTTGGCTCAGACAAGTTTTTAAGCTTGTGGGTGGAATTTCTAAAACTAAGAAAATGGCTGATTCCGGCACTATAAGAGCTATTATAAGCATTAAAAACGCCAACGGAGTTATTGGTCTATACCCTGAAGGTGCACGAAATTGGGATTTAAAAAGCTTACCCATTTTCCCCGCAACTGCAAAGCTTATTAAGAATTTAAAAATACCTGTTGTAAGCACTTTAATGGAAGGCGCCGGGTTTACAAGACCACGCTGGGGCAGAAGTTCAAGAACCGGAATTATTAATTTAAGGTTCAATCTTCTTTTAACGCCTGAAGAAATAAACAACATGTCTGTTGATGAGATTAACACAAGCATCGTCGAAGGTATTAATTTTAATGAATACGATTGGCAGGAAAAAAACATGATCCGCTTCAAAGGAAATAACAGAGCTGAATTTCTGGATCTGTTCCTTGTTGTGTGCCCCAAATGCAGAAGTCTCTGTACAATGCAGAGCCATAAGCATTCATTCACTTGCACCGAATGCGGTTACTCGGTAGAATATGATGAATATGGATACTTAAATACCAAAGCTGAGCCGGTCTTTAATTCTACACAAAGCTGGAGCGTTTGGCAGGATTCATATTTATATGAATTATTCTCAAAGGATGAGTATATATCCGGGCAAAAAGCTCTTTTTACCGACACAAGAACAAGGCTATTTACAGGTAAACGCCGTGGAAGATTAAGGCAGTACAACTGGCTGGGTAAAGTAGAATTGTTTTTTGACAAAGTTGTATTTACCCCTGAAAAGGGCATGGTATACTCTTTTCCCCTTGATAAATTGACAGGAATGAACATTCAAAATAACAATAAATTTGAGTTTTACTATGAAGACAGCCTTTACCGTTTTAGGTTCACCACACAACATAAATCAGTTTATAAATATTACCTTGCAGCAATGATAGTAAATAAAATAAAAGCTGAAAAAGAGAACATTAACCATCAACTTGACTAAGAATATAACCAGGCTAAGATGGATCCCCGCCCCACCTCATCGCATATTTTCAACAATTCTGGATGAACTGGATGAAAAATACCTAGTGGCGGGTACATACTGAAGGAACTTAAATTTCAGAATATTTTACTGGTTTGGTAACCATATAGCAAATGGCAGCATTTATGCTGCCTGTTGCTATAATAATCAGTATGTCTATAGGAGCAAGTATAATACCTTTAAGTCCATCGAATAAAAATCCGGAACCGAAACGGTACAAATTGCCGCTCAGCAGGATCATCTCACCAAAATACATAAGGAGCGTAGCGACTGATGCCAAAATCGATGGCAGCAGTACCGATAGCATTTTTTTCTTATCAATCAGAAGTGAACCAACATATATACCCACTGTTATCCCAAACACAACAAAGAACAAACTCATTAGCACCGCTGAAAGTGCAGACACTGTAATCTCTCCGTCCCTGAAAAATGCGGTAAAACAGGCAAAAATGCAAAGGCCAAGAAACAAAGCAGTGGATACCGATTGGAGCACCAGTGCTTTTAGCCTGCTTTTATTTTTAGTAACAATCATCTGAGCAAAGCCGTAAAAACAGTTCAAAAGAGCAAATATCAAAACCACGGAAATCAAATAAAAATGAATTTTGAAAGCAGGGCTGTAATCTCCGATTAGCACATCTACTGCTCGCCATGTCCTTGTCTGGTAGGCATCTGGTGGCACATAACACATAAACATTTGCCAACTCTCAAGTGTTGTCTTAACTGTTGTTGTAACAATGACCTTACTTTCAAGCAATAGTTCTGATACAAAAAAAACAACGAGAGATATTGCTGATGCAGCTGCCAATACAAATTTTCTTGCATATTTCATAAAGACCGGTAATAGCAAAACAGCAATTATAACTGCCAAACTAATCGGCGTATATGGAATGATGTATTTAGGATAATCCTCTCCTAAAACTGTTCCGTTACGAACCATATCGGAAACAACTTTCACACCCATAAACAGGGGATAAAACGATGCTATAAGTACACCAATCACAGAAAATAAATAAAACTTTTTGAAATTAGTCACTGGTCATCCTCCTAACATTTAAGAAGCATTTGTCAAAAGCAAATACCCAATTGCAATGGCAAACACTACGAAGCTTATAGTTGAAATTATTGATAGTTTCCTATATGACAGAATGCTATCAATGCGTACTCGGATCTTTGCTCCGCCAAATGCAGAGGCAAAAACATTTTTACTTTCGGCGCAATCAACAAGAGCTAGTGCATACGCCTTTTTCTCATCTTCACCACAGTTTGCCAATACACGTTCATCGCAGGCAAGTTCGGTTTCCTCTAAAAATTTCTTCAAGAATAACCAAACAAATGGATTGAACCAATGAAAAGAGGCGGAGATAATAGCGATGATACGCCATAAATTGTCCTTACGATGAATATGTGCAGATTCGTGCATTAGAATGTAATCTAAACCACGTATCTTATATCCTTTTGGGATAATGATCCTTGGACGAAAAACACCATATGTTGCAGGTGCAGTTATTCTGTCTGAAACATAAATATTATCTTGCATGTGGCTGGCATCTTTTAATTCAGATTTTGTAATAAAATACAGGATTATTGAAACAACCAAAAGGGCAACAGCAACAATAACCCAGACTGTAGAAGCAATATGGAATAGACTATCAAGCATATTTGATTTATAGTAAATTGGAGAGTACCTGTCTACTGCCATAATATGATTTGTAACAGCAAAATCTAGGGTGCCATCATATAAAACCACAGTCTTTGTAGTAAACTTTGAAATCAATGCCATCAAACTGTATTTACTTGTAATTCCAACTGAAATCCACATTCTAAGTAAAGGAATTGCCCACAATATATGAATCAGTCGTCGTGGAAACTTTTTAATTTTGCCTAACAGTAAAATGATGATACCCACAACAGAAGCTGATATGCTCATATTGAAAAGCCAATAAAATACTTCGGAAAGCATTGCCATCACCTCTCTTCAAACAGTTACTTTCAAGCATCTCTTTTATTTACCTTTTTCAATTATCTTTTTCAATTACCTTTTTCAATTACCTTTTTATCATCTCTCTTCAATCATCTTTCGTAATTCGTCCAAGTCATCGGAAGAAATTTTTTCATCTTCGAGCAAAGCTGAGAAAAGTGCTTTTTTTGAACCACCGAAAAGCTTATCAACAAGGTTTTGAGCTTCGGTTTTGCGTACATCTTCACGGGATATCAACGGGGAACAGATGAACCCCGGGTCTTCCCTTTTGATATATCCCTTGCTATCAAGCTTATTAATAATAGTGTATGTGGTGTTTTTGTTCCAACCGATTTGTTCTGCAGCAATTAGACTGACCTGCTTGGCGCTGATCGGTTCATTTTCCCATATGATTTCCATTACTTTTATTTCACTGTCAAATAATTTTTTCATTGTATCTTAACACTCCTATAAGACTATTTCTATCGTCTATACTATCACAGTAGTCTAACGTTGTCAATAACCTACTCGATTGTCCAGTTCATTTCTAACGATATCAGGAAAAACAGTAACAGGAGATATCATATAACCGTTAGTTGTTTCTGGATCTACCCGAGGTTCTTTAGATGGAAAAGGTATTTTATCCCCATCCTTTTCCAAACCATAGAGATGCAATCCCAAAGCATCAACCGCCTGCCTTTGCGCTTCTTCAAACCCTTCACCATAGCTTGCGCAACCGGGCAGGTCAGGAAAGTAGACGCTATATCCTGTTTCTGTTGGTTCAAATACTGCTAAATAAGTTAGTTTACGCATAATTATATATCTCCTTTCTTCAACACAGGCATTTATTTTAGTCCTGCCTGTTTAAGGTGCTAATAACAAAAACAGCAATCATGATCCTGTCGATTTATATCTTCGCAGCCCAATACGGAAGAAGGTGTAGCTTGGTATTATAAACAGCAGACCGAATAATGGCGTAAACATGTAAGATTTGCTTTGTGACCTATCTATCAAATACAGAAGCGGGTAATACTGAAATAACGCCAGCGGAATTATATATGTTAAAAACTTTAGTATTCCATCACCATAAACTGCAAAGGGATAGCGACCAAACTCACGTCCCCCATATGTCAGGATGTTCATAAATTCCAAGCCCTCGGTTGTAAAAAAAGCAAAGGATGCGTATACAATATATAATCCAAAAAATACTACTGCACCGCAGGAAATCATTAAGAAGAGCGTTAAGATTTTGTCCCCGGTCCATATGACACCGCTGTTAGGTATAGCATAACACAATACAGCCACAGCTTGAACTAATAACCCGAGGCGTATAAATTCAATATGCGACCCCAAAACCTGGAATATTATTCCACGAGGTCTGACAAGAGCGCGGTCAAATTCACCATTTCCAAGAAGGCGCGGGAATATATCAAATCCCCGGGCAAATACCTCAGCAAGGGAATAAGCCATCGTAACGACTGATGTGCATAATAAAGTTTGGCTAAGCGTGAATCCTTCCACTTCGTTAAAACGAGTAAACATAAATAATACACCGAGCACAGTCGCAAATGACATTATAATTCTCCCAAAGATATTAAGGAAAAAAGTAGCTTTATACTGCATCTGGCTTTTAATGTGTATAGAAAAATATTTAAAATATAACTTCATACACATCAACCTCCCTGTGCTACAACCCGCTTTAACGAGTGTTTCATAAGCAGTTTCCCAAAAATAAGCATCACCAAAACCCAGAACAACTGTAATCCTATTCCATAGATTGCGTCCATGCCTGCGATATCACCGCTGTAAATCCTTAGAGGCATATTTTGCATAGCTGCAAACGGCAGCAGCTCGGCTATTTTTCTGAATGGTTCCGGGAAAAAAGGAATAGGCACATATCCTCCGGAAAGAAAATCTGCAAGAATTACAAAAATCACATTGTAACGGCTCATGGTGTAAAACGCAGACATATAGTCGATAAGGCAATATGCTGTAACCGCGAACATCGCTATCGGTACAGAGATAATAAACATTGAAAACTGAAATAAATCTGAAGGTAAAACCAATCTAAATGGAGGAGGTAAAATAAATGCCACAATCAATATAGGAGCGCACCTAAGCGTTGTCCTTGATACTCTGTTTGCTATCGTTTCAAAAAACCAGCGGTTGTATATATCCATAGGTCTTGCCAAATCGTAGGATATATTTCCGCTGACAATGGTCTCTACTGCGTTTTCTCCAACACCATAGGGCATAAAAAGAGCCAAGAAAGCCTCTTTAATCCATATGTATGATACAAGATGAGAAAACTCCATGGGAAATGCGGCAGGATTTGCACGGTAAAACGCCGAGAAAGCTAATATCTCCATAAACCCCCATGCAAACTGTGTAACCAATCCCGCTAATGCCGCCGCGCGATATTGCAAACCGTTAATAAATCGGATTCGAAAAAGTGCAGCATATTTTTTCATATATGATACTCCTTGTACAGCTCGGCGACCATTTCTTCTGCTGTTATGGCGGACACTGATACATCAGTCAAATCTGTCCCGGCGGCAAGATGGGCTATCGCATCTGATACCTGTAATATCTCCGGGTCAAGAGTGATTATAATACGTCCGTCTTTCATCTCTGTGAGGGTCATACCTTCTGAAATTTTGGGCGCGACTCCAGTATATTCAACGACAAGCGTTTTTCGCTTCGATGAGTGTTTTTTGAGTTCGGCAAGGCTACCATCGAGTAATATCCTGCCTTTCCCGATGAGCAATATACGTTCGGTCAACGCTTCAATGTCCTGCATATCATGGGTCGTAAGAATAACGGTTGTACCACGCTCGGCGTTCAATTTTTTAATAAACTGGCGTACGGCGATTTTTGAAACTGCATCAAGACCGATAGTCGGTTCATCAAGAAACAAAATTTTTGGAGAATGCAGGAGTGACGCAGCAATTTCACAGCGCATACGCTGGCCGAGACTTAGGCTTCGAGCCGGTGTTTTAAGCAGCTCTTCCAAATCAAGAAGCATAGTTAATTCATCAAGATTATTTTTATAAGTTTTCTCGTCTGTTTTATAAATATCGCGTATCAATTCAAAGCTGTCGATAATGGGAACATCCCACCAAAGCTGGCTACGTTGACCGAAAACGACACCGATTTCGCTGACGTGGGCAATCCGTTCACGCCATGGGGTACGTCCATCAATGTTGCACACACCGCTATCCGGTGTTAAGATTCCGCACATAATTTTTATTGTAGTGCTTTTTCCCGCACCGTTTGGGCCGATATATCCAACCATTTCACCGTCATTGATAGTAAAGCTGATGTCGTTTAAGGCATGAACAAGCTCATATTCACGCGAAAACAAAGCTTTTACGGCACGACCAAATCCTGCCTGTCGCTTAGCAACCCGGAAAGTTTTATTGATGTTAGAAAGTGTAATCATATAACCTCCTGTATTTTTGACACCTTTTCACATATACAATATCATCAAATTCCACAGTTTCTTATAGCTTATCGGCATAGAAAACCCTTATCTGCATATTTATCCAAAAGAACAAGCAATATTATACCAAATAGCTTTTAATAATGCACGAAATAAGTTTAAAATAACGGAAGAAATTGCTAAGCAATTTCTTCCGTTATTTTAATGTCATCCTATTCCCACTAAATGACTTCAAAAATATTTGACTTTTAATGTGTACCTTTCAATGTTTATAGTTTTTGTACTATTTGCTTTATTGGTATCTATTTTGGTTATTGGAGTTTTTAGTACGATTATAGTACTGTTATTAATCTATTATTTCCCAATGTCCACTGTATCCACTTCCTACATATTTAATATAGGGCATTTCTTTCATCTGTCTTTCAATGGTCTTTTCACTTACAGATGCAGTTTCGGCAATCTCTTTTTTAGTAATTTTCCTATCCTCTTTTATCAGTTTGAAAATTAACTTTTTAAAATCTATTTCTTCTTGACCGACATTTTGACCGACATCTTGACCGACATTTTGACCGACATCTTGACCGACATTTTGACCGACATTTTGACCGACATTTTGACCGACATTTTGTGTTGTTGGTCCTACTTTAGATATAGCATTGCTTGATAGGGGGATAGTTATCCTAAATATATCTCCTTCATTAAAAGAGGGAATTCCACCTGAATAAAGCCTTGTATACTTATGTGTATTTCTCATTCCTGAGCCCAACTCATCCGCCAAACCTATTTCTCTAAACACCTTAGAAATCGGTGGGTTTTTAGGAAAAGGTTCAAATTTATCTAGGCTAAGTTTACCTATTCCATGGGCCAGATTACCATTCTCCGTATATATCCTGTCATTTTCAATAATAAATTTAGCTGGAAATCCACTTGAATAATCTCTATGGGCAAGAATATTTGAAATAACTTCACGTAATATCCAATCTCTAGCACTAACTCTTTGAATTCCATCAAGTACAAATATATCATTTAAATGCTTTCTTCCAAATTCAATCAATCTATAATAACTACTAATTAGGTTTGTGATAACTACATCACGATCATCATAGCGATCTACATTTTCTATTCTAAATATTGCATCTGTCTTATAATTTGGTGCTACTGACAGTATTGATGAATCCTTACCAAACAATAATATTGCTGCCAATGTAATTCCTTCTTTGTAAGTATCCATATCAGTAAGAATCAAGCCAGAACTACGAAGTATTTCTTCTTCATTCATCATTGCCCAGGGATGATTATCTACTCGCACTGACGCCATTTTTTGTGCTCGTTTAATTAAGTCTAAATCTAAAAAATCCATGCTTAACCCTGAATATACCTTGTTTACATAATAACTGCCTTGTTTCCTAGCATATAACTTGTAGACTAATTCTTCATTATTAGTTATATCTATATTTCCCTCATGTGTTCTATCCCAAATTACATTATTACACCTTCTAACCTGCCCACCCTCCGGAACCCTAATATATATAATTTTAACATTTGCATTAATTTCAATTAGTTTGGGCACCAAATAAAGAGGTGGATATATTTTTTTTGGATTATTTATTGTAGTAGTAAACTCTTTGAGTATTTTATCTATTGATTCTGGATCCACTCCTATAATGTCTTTATCATCATTTATTCCTAAAATAATATGACCACCACTGCGATTATTAAAAGAACATACAGTATTAAATACATCCTTATTTACCGCATTTCTTGAGGTTTTAAATTCTACATCTATTTTTTCTCCTGTTTTTATTATTTCTTTTAATTCCTCAATATTCATAAAATTCACCACCCCTACAATTATCTAGCTCCTATTAAAAATCTATGCTAAAAGCAATTATATCATACCCTGATTAGAAATTTAATACTCCATGCCTTGATAGTAATTGTAAATCTATTAGAATTCTTCCCTAAAGTTTAGTATAGTAAATATTTAATAGAGTTATCCTCTAAATAAGTCAAAATCCATATCTTTGAATAATACTAAAAATATCCTAAACCCGTCGAATTCAACGGGTTTAGGATTATACCAGATTATTTAGCTATAGTACTAATTTAATTAGAAAATAATAAATACTGCTGAAAGTATGAGCAATTAATAATCTCCTAGAATGTTAAGTATAACCTTAAATAGTTATATATAACGTCTTCGAAACTTGTACTATCATTGCAAAGAGTGTTGAATTATAGGTAGCACAAAAATTAAAAATTACATGAATTTATGGCATTTCATATAGTATAAAATTGTTTCCTACTCCCACTCAATAGTCGCCGGTGGTTTTGAGGTTATATCATATACAATTCTATTGATTTGTTTCACCTCATTCACGATCCGGTTTGAAGCTTTCTCTAAAACTTCATAAGGCACTTTTGCCCAGACGGCTGTCATAAAATCGGTTGTGGCGACCGCACGAAGCGCCACAGTATAGTCATAAGTACGCTCATCTCCCATAACACCAACGCTGCGCATGTTTGTGAGAATTGCAAAGTATTGATTTATGGACTTATCAAGACCGGCCTTTGCTATCTCTTCCCTAAATATATGATCTGCTTCACGGAGCAGCTCGAGTTTTTCAAATGTAATATCTCCGATTATCCGGATTGCAAGACCAGGTCCCGGAAACGGCTGACGCCAAACCATTTGCTCAGTGAGCCCAAGCTCCAGCCCGGATCTTCGAACCTCATCCTTAAAAAGATCCCTAAGAGGCTCTATAATTTCCTTGAAATCTACATCCTCGGGCAGACCGCCAACGTTGTGATGGCTTTTTATTACCGCAGCATCCCCTGTACCGCTCTCTATAACATCCGGATAAATTGTGCCCTGAACAAGAAAATCAACTTTCCCGATTTTTTTGGCTTCTTCTTCAAAGACCCTGATAAATTCTTCACCAATAATTTTTCTCTTTGTTTCCGGATCGGTAACACCTGCAAGACGATTTAAAAAACGTTCTTGAGCATTAACATGTATAATGTTTATGTCAAATTGGTTTCGGAATACTTCCTCCACCTGATTTGCTTCATTTTTTCTAAGAAAACCATGATCAACAAAAATACAGGTAAGCTGTTTTCCTACCGCTTTATTCACCATTGCTGCTGCAACAGACGAATCTACTCCGCCGGAGAGTGCACATAGAACCTTTTTATCCCCAACCTTAACTTTTATAGCTTCAATTGCAGACTCGACAAACGACGAGATTTTCCAATCGCCCATACAGCCACATATATTACATATGTAATTCTTCAGTATGTCCTGTCCTCTGGGAGTATGGGAAACTTCAGGATGGAATTGTACCCCGTACAGCTTTTTTTCCTTGTTTCCTATAGCTGCAACAGAACAGTTCTTGGTTCTAGCAATAACATCAAATCCTTGTGGCAGGCTTTCAACATGAATTGTATGATTCATCCAACAGTTTGTTTCCGCCAGTATATTGTAAAATAAATCATTATTTGTTTCCAGTGCAATCTCAACTTTTCCAAATTCTCTTATGGATGAACTGCTTACAGTACCGCCCATTTCTTTAGCCATTAATTGCATACCATAGCAAATACCAAGAATAGGGATACCTGCATTGAAAATCTCTAGATCGCACTTTGGTGCATCTTCATTCATAACAGAGACCGGTCCGCCGGAAAAAACAATACCTTTCGGTTTTTTCTCTAAAATTTCCTCCAGCTTTTTATTATAAGGAATAATCTCACAAAAAACGTTTGCCTCTCTGATTCTTCGGGCTATAAGCTGGCTGTATTGCCCGCCAAAATCTAAAATAATTATTTTTTCATGTTCTTTCAAAATAAAGCCTCCTTTATATACGTGTAAAAATGTTTCTGTTCGATAATTATTGCTCATGCGGTAATTACATCAAATTTAATATTTAACTGTAGCATTAGTAATTACATTAGCAATAGTAATAGTAATAGTAATAGTAATAGTAATAGCAATAGCATTAGCATTAGCATTAGCATTAGCATTAGCATTAGCAATAGCAATAGCAATAGCATTAGCATTAGCATTAGCATTAGCATTAGCATTAGCAATAGCA
>DAIPML010000001.1:36255-54160 GCA_036768735.1 Clostridiales bacterium
AATAGCAATAGCAATAGCATTAGCATTAGCATTAGCATTAGCATTAGCATTAGCATTAGCATTAGCATTAGCATTAGTGAACGCAAACATCCCAAAAAACAACTTTAATTAATTTGATAACCATATTGGAATTGTTTCCCAGAATGTCGTGGAACGACTTTTTCATGCAGGTTCGCATGCAGGAAGTTGCAGGAAGTTGCAACCTAGTGCAATCACAATATGGTTATCCAACCTTCTTTCGAAGACTGATGAAATTTAAGAGGTCTTAAATTTCATCAGAATATCACTTCGTGACTTTCTGAGTGTTAACCATATTATAGTTTAAATGCGGTACCAGCGCAATGAAAAAAAGAAAAAAAAGTATATTTTCATCAACTCACAGCTGTTAAAAGACCATATTTTAAGCATGTTGTTATAGATAGCCTACGTCTTCCATATTTCTTAAAAAGAATTTCCGCCAGATCATCATTACAGCTTATAATAACACCTTCACCAAATTTTTTGTGAACAACAATCTGTCCCTCTCCAAATTCGTTTTTACTATCAAACACAGCAAATTGATTAATAAATCTTGAAGGTGTTATTTCTTTACTATCTGATTTTTGAGGAGCCAACAAATATAATTCATTTCTAGATCGTGTAACCCCAACATAGAATAATCGAACTTCCTCCTCATATGCATTCCTGCTCCCGGTTATCAGCTCTTCCAAGCTCTCCTCACAGGGGAACTCTCCATCAATTAAATCTATTAGTATTACTTTATCAAATTCAAGCCCTTTACTTCCATGAAGCGTAAGAAGAGAAACAGCTTTCTCTCTATGTTTTTCATATCCTTGATCTATACCATTCTTCAAAGTCCTTAACCGTGTTTTTAAATCTGTGACAGTTTTTGTGCCTGCAGCAAAGTACTTTAATGTGGAAAAAACGTTCAAAGCTCCTGAATTTCTTTTAAGGTAAAAGTTATAATGTAAATCATTTTCGATTATACGAAGAGCATTCAATGGGTCAGTATGCGATATTCTTTTTAACGCTTTACGAATCCTGCCAATATGCTCAAGCATATACCTTTTGCTTTTATATCTTCTAAACAGCTCGTTAAATATATCCTTCTTTACTTCCAAATGGTCTTTTAAATATACCATATCTGCTTTGGATATAGGAGCTCCCATTTTATAATAAACCCTAATAAAGCTTTCCATGTCGGAAAAATCTAATGACAATTGAAAGAACGAAAAAACGTCAGCAACAACGTAATGCCTAAAAAAGCTCATATAATTTTCTCGAACATAAAAAGGAATGTCTTTTTCAATTAATTTATATGCTATTGGTAGCCCTGAGAGGTTATTTCTGAATAAAACTGCAGTTTTAAGTGCATCACTACCATCGCCAACAAGAGATATTGCTTTTTGAACCTGTTCTTCCCGGCTCTTTGCCAAATACACTGTAGGCTCTGTCCCTTCAGCGTTTTCCGTATGCATGCTTTTTTCATGACGATTTTGGTTTTGTTGTATAAATCTATTTGACAGGCTTACAATCTTTTGGGTTGAACGATAATTGATTTCGAGCTTTAATACTCTCGAATCGTTATACTGCTTTTCAATATTCACAATATAGTCAGGTTCCGCACCTCTGAACCCGTATATGGATTGGTCCGTATCACCGACCATAAACAGGTTTCCGTTTCGGGATAACTCCTCAATTATCCTGTGCTGAACCAAGGATGTATCCTGCACCTCATCAACATGGACATAGCTGTATCGTCCGTAATCTTCATACAGCTTTTTATTGCTGCATAGGATTTCGTAAGCCATTAGAAGCATATCATCAAAATCAATCAGTTTGTAAGCTTTTTTATAGCTTTCATATTTTTGATATATTTGAGGAAAATTCTCGAAATCCGATTTAATCTGAGATGGTGAAATAAGCTTGTTTTTTGCAAAACTAATTTCATTAGACAGTCCCGTGGCTTCGTCATCACTTAAGTACTCATTTTCCATGTCAAGATAAATATCCCTTAACACCTTAAGCTTTCTTCCGTTGATTTGCTCAAGCAAACTCGGAACAATCAAAAGACTCTTTTTTTGGCAATAGAAAAGGAATCTGTAACAAAAGCTGTGAATGGTTGAAAAATGAATTGGTTCTGTTAAAAAGCAACCAAACAGCCTGTTAAAACGTTCTTCCATGTCATACGCCGAAGCACGGCTAAATGTGAGAGTCAGGATATCAGCCGGTGCAACCTTTTTACATAATATTAAATATGCAATTCTGACAACCAATGTGGTTGTTTTCCCACTGCCGGGGCAGGCCTCAAGCAAAATTCTTCTTTCATCAGCCTGCACCGCTTCTTTTTGCTGATCGTTCAGTATTATGTTCAGTTCATCTTTGATATAACTGAAAAAATCCACTTTTATGTTTACAACCTCTCACTATCGGCTTTGTGTTTCACAATAAGCCCACTCGGATAGTCAATAAATGAATGAAGACCTTTGCAAAAAGGCTTTACTACAAAAACCTAAATCAAAAATCTACATACACACTCCAGCTTACCGAGCGAACTTGTTGTGTGTTATTTCAACTTCCTGCAGGCGAACCTTCAGGAAAAAGTCATTTCACGGATTTCTGGGAAGCAATCATAACATTATCATTATTTAACCAAGTGGTCAATGAATTTTCCGGAAAGCTTCCGCATATCCAAGCCTGAATTTTCTATTACCCTTGAAACCCTTTTCATCTCTATGTTTCTCTTTGTTTTCAATGTAGTTGTTAAAACAAGATCCTCATAACTAAAAATAATATATCTCAAAACTTTGTATTTCGGAAGAGTTTTATTTATTTCTTTGACAGCTTCAGCAATACTCTCAGCAATTTGTTCTTCTGAGACTTTCTCTTGTTCCATATATTCCTTGTCTATAACAATCTTTGCGCACACCTGCACATCACTGTCTTTGTCAATATGACCCCAAGCAAAAGAAGCTTTTACTCCCGGAATATTGTTCAAATAAATCTCATATTCCTCAGGGAACGCCTTTTTACCATTTCCTAAAACTATCATTGATTTCGCTCTTCCTGTTATTTTTAGAAAACCTTTTTCGTCAATGATACCAAGATCACCTGTATGATACCAACCATCACTTTCAAGAACCTCGGATGTTGCCTGGGGGTCATCATAGTACCCAATCATAACATTAGGCCCACGGGTAATTATTTCGCCCATCCCGTTTTCATCCGGATCCGCTATTGCTACCTCAACGCTTTTAAGAGGATATCCGACAGTTCCCGGAACATTCACAAAGTCGTTATTAGCAGCAACAACCGGTGATGTTTCAGTGAGTCCATATCCTTGAATTAGGTAAAAGCCTATTTTTCCAAACCAGACAACGGCCTCAGGATCAAGAGGAGCTGCACCTGAAACTGCAAGACGAAGCTTTGTTGCAAATTGCTCGAAAACGCTTTTAAACAGTTTTCTACGAAGATCAATACCATGCTTTCTGAGAAACTCGGATATGCCGATCAGAATGTTTAATGCTTTTTCTTTGCCGGACTTCTTTACTCCCTCTGTTACTCTCTTATGAAATGTTTCGAGAATAGCAGGCACTGCAACAAGTAAAGATATATCATATTCCCTTAGATTCTGGGTTATATGTTTTATTCCATCGCAGTAAGCTATGACAACACCTGAGAACACCATAAACAAAAAGCCTACCGTGTTTTCAAATGTATGGTGAAGCGGCAGCAGTGATAAATGTGCGTCTCCGGGATATATCTTAACAATGCTGGTTATCGCTTCAACATTACTTGCTATATTTGCATGAGATAACATTACTCCTTTTGCCATGCTGGTGGTTCCTGAAGTGAAAAGCAAAACGGACATACCGGTTCTGTCAATTTCTGCATCTACAAAGGATTTGTTCCCTGTATCCAAAAGTGCTCTTCCATTTTTTATAATGTCAGGTAATGCCATAAACATTTTAGAATTTGAAATGTCCTTCTCCGGATAGTCCATGCAGATATAGTATTGCAGATTTTTATTTTTCTTTGAAATGGAAAGCATCATTTGATGGAATGCAGGACTATAAAAAATAACATCAACCTTTCCTCTTTCAATTAACAATTCCACTTCGTTCTCCGGAAGATATTTGTCTAAAGGAACAGCAATACCAGTGCCATTAATTGCGGCAAGATAACAAACACCCCATTCATATCGGTTTTCACCTAAAACTGCAAATCTTAATCCCTTAAGCCCCATATCATGAAGTGCCGTTCCTAACCCGTCAATATCGCTGTCAAACTCACGATAGGTTTTTCCAATTATATTTTTGTCTTTGTCCTTAAACTTGAATGCGGTTTGATCTCCAAATTTTCTTACGCTTTCTTTGACGATTTGTCTTAAGTCTCTAATATCCGGCGTTTCGTAGTAGCCTAAACCCTCAACTACTCTTTTCCCGTCTTTCATTTCAATACGAACACCTTTTTCCATAAGTACCCCCCTTGTCCATGGAAAAATTAATAGATAATTCCACTGCATATACTCATACTTTTAATATTTACACAATCTTGTTGAAAAACTCGCATTTCTTGGGAAAACAGCTGCTCACAGGTGTTTTATCATGAAATACGATGATTTTCGAGTTAATACAAGCTAATACAATGCAATTATTAGTACAATAAGTTAACAGCCTATTACTATATGATATTATTACTTGGTCATAATTATATCTTAATTATATAGATACTACAAGATATTTATTTAGGCCTTTCATTTTAGCATCTGATTGTTTTGAAAAAAGTCTTTCCACGGGTCATTACCGCTGATCCTTAGAAGTGCATCGGACATATTAACACCGTCGGGAGCTATTGTGTTAAGCTCATCCCATTCTATGGGCATGGACACTTTTGCCCCTTTCCTTGCTCGTAAAGAATAAGGCGCAACACTTGTAGCACCTCTTCCATTTCGTATCCAGTCAATAAAAATCTTATCTGAACGTTTAGCTTTTCTGACATTGCTTGTGTATAGGTCAGGCCATTTCTGCTCCATTACCTCAGCAACGCGCTTTGCAAAATCGTAAAAAACATCCCACGAAACAGAGGGCTTTAGAGGAACGACAACATGATATCCTTTGCCACCACTGGTCTTAAGATATGAGTTTAGCGATAATTCGGCAAGCAAATCTTTAATATCCTGCACCCCTTGGCGTACTCTGCTTAGTTCCATTCCTTCATCCGGATCCAGATCAAATACCATTATATCGGGCTTTTCAAGCTCCTCGATCCGACTTCCCCATGTATGAAATTCCAGCGTTCCCATTTGAGCTTCATATATCAGCCCGGATGAGTCTTTGATATAAAAGTATTCTTCTGTTTCTCCGCTGCTTGTTATAACAGGTATAGTGAGAACTCCCTTACTCTCAGGTCCGGGGTGTTTTTTATAAAAGCAAGTCTGCGATATCCCTTTAGGACAACGCACAAGGCTGAGGATTCGATTACTCACATAAGGCAGCATGCGCTCAAACACCTTTTCGTAATATCGGATCACATCTTCTTTTGTGATTTCAAGGTCGTCAAACATCACTTTATCAGGATTTGTAATCTTTATTCCTCCGATAGTTACGCTATTGCTGCTACTTTTTTTGTTTGTTATTTTGTTACTGTCATTAATGATGTTACTGGTAGCGGTGGTGCTTGTGTTGTTGTTGCTTTTGTTTGTGTTTCCGTTACTGTTAATACTGCTGTTTCCGGTGCTGCCTTTTTTTATGTTTCGCTTACTGTAAATATCGCTGTCATTGTTGTTACTATTTGTGTTTGTGTCAATATTGCTGGAGCAGGTGCTGTTGCCACTTCTGTTATTCTTATTGTTATTGTTATTGTTATTGTTATTGTTTCTGATATAATCACTGTTGTTATTGCTTTTGCTTACAATATTGCTGCTACTTTTACTGTTTACTGTAATTGAATTCTCTATTTCATTAGCAGTCGATCGTTGCTTTACTTTTTTATCTACCTCTATCTTTTTTCTAACTGTGATTCCATTACTCATTTTAATATCTTTTGGTTTCTTATCCTCTACCAGCCCTTTAAAGCTTGCTTGTCTTAGCATATGTTCTTCAGTCCATTCAGCATATTTGATTTCCGCTATTAGCTCAGGCTCAAGCCAAGTTATTGTTTCATTTGACCTTTGCTTCGGTGGGAGGTTAAACGGTGATTCGTCTCTATTTAAGCTTTTGAATTTATGCTCAAGTTCCTTCATATTTCGCTTGTTAAAACCTGTTCCGGCACGCCCGACATAGACCAACTTTTCACCATCATAAGCACCAAGGAGTATTGAACTTATCCCGCTCGCTTTTTTGTTTGATAAAGTATATCCTCCGATGATAAATTCCTGTCTTTTATCACATTTCAGCTTGATCCAGTCGCCGTTTCTTGTTCCACTGTAAATGGAATCATATTTTTTCCCGACTATTCCTTCCATACCTGCTTCACAGGCTGCAATAAAGCTTTCCGTCCCGTTTCCTTTGATATGCCTGCTATAATGTAAACCTTTTGGGGCATCCATCATCAAGGCTTCAAGCATTTCTTTTCTGTCAATTAAGCAGTGTTCTCTAAGATCCACCCCATCCAATGCAAGTAAATCAAATACGATATATGTTAGACTCTGTGATCTATTATTTTTTATATAGCTTTGTAGTGCTTGAAAATCTGTTTTCCCGGAAGCATCTGTTACAGTCATTTCACCATCGAGTACCATCGCCCTTCCGGCAGCTAAATTGATTATAGGAGTCACAATAGCATTAAACTGTTTTGTGTAATCATTGCCATTTCTGGTTATCAGGCGAACGCTATTATTCTCGACGAACGCTATAATCCTGTAGCCATCATATTTCAACTCATAAAGCCATTCATCACCGGTTGGGACCGCATTGACTAATTTAGCAAGCTGCACATCGGTAGTATTAAAGGGGTTATTCGTGATTTTTTCCTTTTCTCCCGATTCGATTTCTTCCATCGTTCTACCGGTTCTTATACTGGTTGTAAATGCAGAAATTCCTGTATCAGTTTTAGCGTAGTCATCTTTTTCTTTTATCAATAGCCAGTTATCTTTCGGATCTTTCGTCTCTTCTGGATCTTTCGATTCTTTCGGATCTTTCGTCTCCTTAGCTTTCGCTTTCAGCCTAATCAAGGCCCACTTTCCTCTTAGTCGTCTTCCGTTTAGAACAAATTTCAACCCGCCTTCACGAAGTCCCTCTTCTACATTTCCATAAGGCTCCCATGTTCCTTCATCCCACAGCATGACCACACCACCGCCATATTCCCCCTTTGGAATAGTACCCTCAAAGTTCCTGTACTCCAAAGGATGATCCTCTACCTGCACAGCGAGCCTTTTATCCTGAGTGTTATATGATGGGCCTTTTGGCACCGCCCAGCTTAAAAGTACTCCGTTCCATTCCAGGCGCAAATCATAGTGGTCTCTGCGTGCAATATGGTGTTGAACGACAAAAATTAAACCCTCATCAGAAGCTTCTGTTTTACCCTCCGGTTCAAGAGTTTTAGCGAAATTTCTTTTTTGGTTATATTCGTTCAGTTTTTCAGCCAAAATTGTGCTAGTTCCTTTTCTTTTTTGCTTTGCTTTGCTTTGTTTTGTTTTGCTTTTTGTTTTAAGTCTTTTTGCTGTTTTTATTCTTTTCGTTGGTTTCATTTTTAAGATTATATATTTACTGCTGAAAATCGCATCTTTAACTCGGTTTTGTCTTTAAATCGGTGTCTTTCTTTTTATTTTCTTCAGCTTTTTTGTTAGTGATGCTCTTTTTATTTGTATTCTCATTTTTCTCTTTTTGAGCTTTTTCAACACTAGCCTTTAAAGCCTCCATAAGATCAATGACCTTACCGGTATCGTCAGATTCCGCAGCTACGACCTGCTTTCCGGATATTTTTGTTTCGATGAGCGTGCGAAGCTTTTCTTGGTATTCATCTTTATAGTTATCTGGTTCAAAGGGCGTGTCCATGGAATTGATGAGTAGCTTTGCCATATTAAGCTCCTGCTCAGATACTTCAGGCTTATTATACTGTTTTTGAAGTTCTTTGATGTCATCAGCATAGAACATCGTTGAAATAAGGATACCATCCTCTCGGGGAATGATCGCCATCAATGTGTCTTTTGTACCCATTACTGTTTTTCCTATTGCTATCTTTTGTTCATCCATCAATGCGGAGCGAAGCAGCTCGAAAGGCTTTTCACCACCTGCCTCGGGTGCTGCTTGATATGTCCTGTCGTAGTAGACAGGGGAAATTTGATTTAGCTGTGCGAAATGCAAGATCTGAATGGATTTTTCTTTCGCAGTCTTAATCTTTTCAATATCACTTTCTGTGATGACAACGTACTTGTCTTTATCATACTCGAAGCCTTTTACAATGTCTTCTGTTTTTATTTCCTTACCACAGTGAGCACAGGTTTTTTTATACCGTACACGGCTGTTGTCCTCCTTGTGCAGCTGATTAAAACGGATATCATTGTCCTGAGTGGCAGTGTACATTGCAATCGGAATCGCAACCATACCGAAAGTTATGACTGATTTACGTGATATCATTTTGCAAACACCTCCAAGGTTATTGTTTCCAAGTGTATTGCAAGTATTCGGTGGTTTATAATACTTTGATGCATTTTAAGTGCCCTCTTTCGCTGCTTGCCTATCTAATTTATCTCATCAGAGTATTCAAGGTTAGTTGGTCTTTCATCAAACCTTTCACCACTGTGCCCAATTTAATTTATACCTCCTGTATTTCATGTTGGTTTTATTGTACCAAACCGGTAATACACAGTATTAGCCATAGATAAAAATAAACCCGGCTTACCGTTTTATTGGCTGCCGGGTAAATAAATCAATTCTTTAACCAATATAAAATATGTCAATTAGTCTTTCCAAAATCTCGCCATCTTTATTTAGTTCATAATTTTTATTAAACCCTGAAAGCTGAAGTTTATCTGAGCATAAGTCGCGTATTTCATCAGCTATACTGGCACCTACACAAATGCTGATCAGCTGTAATATTAATTTTTGACTACCAATGGTGTGGTCTGTTTGCCATGCGCTTTTTTGTGCATCTATGTTTCCAATATACGTTTTTGCCAAGGCTCAAACGTTTAACATATGTTTTATGTGGTCTCTATGGCATATGTTGGCATTACCCTATTTACATCCAGCCTTTCCACCAGAATTCTCGAATACACTCTGTTTTATAAATTAGAATTTTGCAATTCTGGATTTAAGGAAGCAATAAATTCAAACAATTCATTAAACTTATCAATTTGCTTAAACATTTTTAAGGTATATTTTGTACACCTTATGTATATTGTTTTGCTACTTTTATTTCTTTTATAAATTTTAATCACTTTACTCGGATCAACAATTTTTGATGAAATAACTGATTTAAATACAATATTATTGTCCTGAGTTACAATTGCTTTATAAGGCATTGTTAAGTAGTCAAACAGTAATAATATAATTATAATTGATAAAACAATCTTGAAGATTACATGAGATGTAATTATAAGTAATAAAAGTATAAAACAAAAAATAATTAAACAAGAATAATTAAATATTAACGTAGACTTAGCAACACTGAATTCTTTCTGCATCAAAACTTCCTCCTTCCATCTACAATAAACATTTGTTACTTATTTGGTATTACATTCCATTCCCCCTATTGAGCTTTTATACCTTCCTTTTTCACAAACAAATCCTATATATAACAATTCCCCAAATAAAGAGTACTTCTCCATAATACCACCTTCTTATTTAATTACTTTTATTACCGTTTTACATAATTCATACCATTGTAAGGAATGCTTCCTCTTTCACTTGCAAGAGTTCTATACCAGTTATAAGATGAGACTCTCTACTTCAAAGCACTCATGTATGGTTTTGCAAATACTTTCCAAGTATGAAAATGATTCATCATCCTACTCTCTTTGCATACTGTTGTACTTTTCATAGAAAGCCTTATCATCTTCGCTCTTAAGCGTAATACCAGCTGAAATTTCATTCTGTAAAACTGCCAAACGCTCCTTTGCTTCTGTATCAAATGATATTTGATAAGCCATTTCATACAATCCCTTTGGTAGTCAGCACTTGTAGCTAACTACATCAAATTAATACAGTTCATAATGTTAATTTTCAATTATTCTTTTTTTTAAAAAATCAATAAAATCTTCAGCATATTTATTTTTGCTATTCCAGCAATATATAGGGAATTCTCCGTCATACTTTCTTTTTGAGATGTCAAAATAAAAAACTTCATCATTGGTCTCACAAACTACAAGTGAATTTTTATTAAAATTATTATTGTTTTTATTTAACTCATGCATATAAACTATGTCCCCACCTACTACAGTATCAAAATCTTGTTCATAAATACTAAATATTTCTTCTCCATAGATTTCTCCACCACCATAGTTTTTCAGCCACCATTTATATGTGTTTGGAAGTTCAAATCCTAAACGATTTTCTGCTTTTTTTATCCATTCTTCAGAAACTCCATCTCCAAAATCTGCAAATTCAACGTTAGTAGATTCTTCGATTAGTGTTTTTATTTCATCATATTTATTCATGTGTTACCTCCATTATTTCCAACAAAGAACTACATCTGTTCGAGTACAATGAGTACTATGTTTTTCTATCACGAGTTATCTATTTAATAATAAAGTCATTAGCTCTATTTATCCATTACTCGCTTCTCCATATATCAAATTGAGCTCTATTTATTCCAGACGGTAACTCTCCAGTGTTAATATGAATATTGGAGAAGTTCTTCGTATGGAATGATTGACTTACCTCTGCAATAGCTCCGGACTGTGTTTGCGTTAAATGATGTAAATTTATTTGTTTACCATCATAGCCTATTGGTGCTCTTCCTGAAGTCATCCGTTCAACATTTGTTCCTGTAACAGTTTTTCCTTTTACTTTCCATGAGCTTATTGTGTTTGAGTCAAACAAGTCATTTCTCTGAAATACTTTGTTTCCTTTAAATTCTACATTCTTAGTCCAGTATTTTAATCCATTTCCGACCTCGTCCGCTCCCGTCTTAGGTCCCAAAGAAATGCTTCCTCTTTCACTTGCAAGAGTTCTATACCAGTTAGTTGATGAAACTCTCTGCTTCAAAGCACTCATGTATGGTTTTGCGAATTTATATAAACGACTAGCACCTTCAGCAGTACCAACTACAGTTGTAAAATCAGAAACCAATTTGGTTTTATCTGTTAATGATGCCTCATGGCTAAAAAAATCCAATCCGTTGGTAGCAAGATTTACTGCACTATCTACAATTCCTGTCGCCATAGCTATTGGCATACTCTTCATTAAATGCATATCTTGGTATACGGAATCATAACTTTTTATATAATCTTCTGTTGTAACATTACCTGCTACATGTCCCACCGTATTAATGTCAAAAAGCATCCTGTTACCGATAATACTGCCAACTGCTAATCCTGTATCAACAGTGCCTTTGATCCTTTCAACTCCACTTGTAGAAAAGGCTTCCATGGATGTTACAACGCCTTTAAGTGCGTTATAGGCGACTGTTCCTTCTTTTATTCCTAAAGTATCTGTAACAAATGGTTTAAATATTTGGTTGTTTTCTTCCATTTGCTTAACTGGCGCTTTCCAAAAGTCACCTACAGCTGCAAGTCCACCGCCAATGTTCGTAACAGCTTTTGTACAGGTTTCATTCCCACCATGATCATAAATTAAATCGAAATCCTTCTGTCTTTCTTCTTCAGACTTCTGGAATAATGTCTCAAAGCCAGATTTAAAGTTGTTTATACTCTTATCAAGCCATTCAGGTCGGTGTCCTGTCGGATCGTGGTATATCGGATCGTGGTATATAAGAGGATTGTTATTGCAGTATGTATACAAGTTCAGGCTTAGCGGATCATTGGCTTCTCCTCTGTATGTATCTTCTTGCAGGAACCTCGCTATCTTTGGATCATACATTCTGGCGTTCAGGTAGTACAGGCCTGTTTCTTTGTCGTATTGGTATCCCGAGTAGGTAATACTGTTATCTACATCGCCTGTTTGCTCTATGATGTTTCCAAAGGCATCGCAATAATAGGTTGCTGAAATGTTTCCGCTTGTGTCAATCAAGGCATTAACATCGGCATGACCGTTGTATATATAGTAATATGATTCGTTGTCAACGGTTCTCATTAAGAGGTTTGAACCATAAAGGTTTCTGGCTTTCTGATCTCCGCTATCGTTTACCTCAAGCACCACTTTGTCATATTCGTATAGGTAATGGGTTGTTTGACCGTCTACTGTTTTTGATACCCTAAAACCTTCTCCGTTGTAGCCGTTTGTAACAGTTGTACCATTCGGGGTTGTTGTTTGAATAAGTTGATTTCTTTTATCATAGGTGTTGGTTACAGTTGTTACAGGAGACTGTGCTACACCGTCTACGTACTCTGTGACAATTGTTTTTAGCTGGTTACCGTTGTTGTCATAGATGTATGCAGCTAATTCTGTAACAACACCGTTTATGTTTGTTGATATACCTATTAGTCGGTTTTGCTCGTTATATGAGTAGGTGTTTTGGGTTGTTTCGCTACCGGATGCTATGGTTTCCGTTACCCTGTTTCCTGCCATATCATAAACATAAGCGGTAATTTTTCCGTTTGGTTCTGTAACTGTTAATAACCGGTTAAGGGGATCATATGTATAGGCTGTGGTTCCCTTGTCCACACCGTTTATGACCTCATGCTTGCTTGTTTGATTATTGTCGTTATCATAGGTGTAGGTGTATACATCCATGACAGTGCCATCAGCATATTTATTTGTCAATGTCCAAAGGGTATTATCCAAATAATACGTATACTCTATTCCCTAATTGATCATAGGTTTGAGTTGTTTGATTAAGCTCCAGATCTATTAGAGCATATTATTACTTTCAATCATGCAATTATATTATCTTCCTATAAAATAGATTTTACTTTTAGTAAAAAGGTACAAGCTGTTATATAAAAGAGAGCCATAGCATCGCATTGAATATTACACTTCTCCAATAATTCAATAGATTTATGGCAAGAAATTAAAACATATAATTCTTAGTTATTTTCCTGTTAATTAGCAAGAGTCCACCAGAATTTTTCAATCATCTGTAGATATTCAGCAGTTGGTGACCATGATTTATTATTCTTTAGCTCATCCAGAATTATATAAGCCGGTCTATATTTACCTTTCTCGACTTGCATTTTAAATTCATCTACTTTATTTGCCAAGCATTCTGGTAACTCATCATTTAATATATCAATAATTTCATCAGATATATTTTTCATTAATTATCACCTCAATTTACTAATTTCATTTACAGAGTTAATTTCTGAATAGGTTACTGCTTGTGTCGCTTTACCTGGACCAAAGTTTTTAAAATCTTTTGTTATGGGTTCTAAATAACTTGCTGTTCCCCATTTTCCATTAGGTATACTAATATCATCAATAATATCAAGTGTATCAAACCCAATTCTATATTCTGGTCTATATGGTATTTGCAACTTACCTTGTGCTACAATTGCATCGTCAAATTTATCAAAAGAAAAATAAGTCCCATCTGCTCTTGCTGCAATTGTACCCGATTTAGCATTTTGCATAACTGTAGTATTTCTTGCAGAATACCTATATCCAGTTGATGGTATTACATCCCCATTTGGTTTAACATAAAAGTCAGCCTGTGAGCCTCCCCTAGGTCCCAAGCGTATACTTCCTCGTTCACTTGCAAGGGTTTTATACAAGTTTGAAGATGTAACCCGGTCTTTTAAAGCGCCCATATATGGTTTTGTAACCTTATATAAACCGTGAGCAGCTTCTACTGTTCCAACTACAGTTGTAAAATCGGTCACCAATTGGCTTTTTTCTGCTAATGATACCTCATAGCTGAAGAAATCAAGCCCGTTTGTTGCAAGATTAACAACACTGTTCTTTATCCCTGTGACCATAGCTCCGGGCATGCTCTTTATTGTTTCTGCATCATTAAAAACAGTTTTAAGGCTTCTTATATATTGCTTTGCTGAAACATCGCCTGTTACTAATCCAACAGTATTAATATCTAAAAGCGCTCTATTTCCAATGAAATTACCAATTGCAAACCCGGTACTGGCTGTAGCTTTGATCATCTCAACACCACTGGTAGAAAAGGCCTCGACGGATGTTGCAATGCCCTTTATTGCGTTATAAGCACCCGTACCTTCTTTAATTCCTAAAGTATCTGTAACAAATGGCATAATAAGCTTCTGGTTGTTTTCTTCCATTTGTGCAACAGGATCTTTCCAAAAGTCGCCCGCCTCAGCAAGTCCGCCACCAATGTTCGTAATTGCTTTTGTATATGCATCATTTCCGCCGTAATCGTAAATCAAATTGAAATCTTCCTGTCTGTCTTCTTCAGATTTCAAGAATAATGTGTTAAAGCCTTCTTTGAAGTTATTCCATGTTTTTTTCACAAAATTATGGCCTGTGGGATCATAATAGAGCAACGGATTATTGGCACAATAGGTGTAGAGGTTTAATGACAGCGGATCGTTCGGATCTCCCCTGTAGGTGTCCTCCTGCAGGAACCTTGCTATTTTCGGGTCATACATTCTGGCGTTCAGATAGTATAGTCCTGTTTCATCATCATACTGATATCCTGCATAGGTGATGTTGTTGTCAACGTCTCCGGTTTGCTCCAAGATGTTTCCGAAAGCGTCGTAATAGTATGTAGCTGATATATTTCCAGCCGTATCAATAAGGGCGGTAACATCTGCATGACCGTTATAGATATAGTAATAGGTTTCATTGTCAACCGTCCGCATCAGAAGGTTTATTCCATAAAGGTTTCTGGCTTTTTGAGCTCCGTTGTCGTTTACCTCAAGCACCACTTTGTCATATTCATAAAGGTAATAGGTTGTCAGGTCGTTTATAGTTTTTGATACCCTTAAGCCCTCACCGTTGTAACCGTTTGTAACAGTTGCATCATCTGAGGTTATTGTTTTTATTAGTTGATTTCTTTTGTCATAAGTGTTCATTACCGTTGCTACTGGAGTCTGAGGAATGCCGTCCACATATTCCGTTTTGATGGTTTCAAGCTGGTTGCCGTTGTTGTCATAGGTGTAAGAGGTTAACTCAACAACAGTATTGTTTACACTTGTTGATATATCCTCCAGCCGGTTCTGCTCGTTATATGAATAGTTGTTTTTAATCGTTTCGCTGCCGGATGTTATTGTTTCCGTTACCCTGTTTCCGGCCATATCATAGGTATAGGCGGTAACTTTTCCGGTTGGCTCGGTCACTGTTAATAACCGATTAAGGGCATCATAGGTATAGGATGTGGTACCTTTGTTAACTCCGTTTATAACTTCATGCTTACTTATCTGATTGTTGGCATTGTCATAGGTATAGGTGTATACATCCATGACTGTGCCGTCAGAATATTTATTTGTCAAGGTACTGAAAGTATTATCCGGATAATATGTGTATTCTTCTTTTATTCCGGTGGGGTAGGTGACACTGGCTCTGCTTCCGTTGTCATAGTATTCATAGACTGTTCTTTGCCCGGAAGATAAACTACCGTCAATAACAGCCTTGAGTCTTCCTGCCCGGTCATAAACCTTTGTTGTAATATTGCCTTTGGGATCGATGGTTTTCTCTGCTGTCTCACCAGTTTCAACACCATTTATTATATCATACTCGTAATAAACTGTTCCGATATTAGGGACTGTTTTTAATGTTACCCGGTTCAGTTCGTCATAAGCCCTGACTGTAGTTCCGGTACTGTCGGTAACGGTAAGTTGGTTGCTGTTATTGTCATAAGTGAAACTTACAATACTGCCTGATATTGTTTCGCTTTTTAGTCTTACGTGACAATCATAGGTGTAGGTTGTGGTTTCTGCATTCCTGTCCGTTTTGGTTAACAGGCTTCCGTCTGCACTGTAGGTGTAGATTTCCACCTTTGCCATGTCATATGTATAGCTTCCGGGTGTTCCGATTCTTCCGCCATGATCAATTCTTCTTACAAGCAGATTGGCGCAATTGTATTCATATGTGGTGATATGACCCTTTCCATCTTCCTGAGTCAGCTTGTTTCCGTTCAGATCATAGGTATATTTTGTTTCCTCGCCTTTGGCATTAACCACCTTTTCAAGGCGATTCATTTCATCAAAATAGAAATTGGTTGTGTTGCCTCTGCCATCTGTTTGGGTTGCAACATTCCCAAAATGATCGTAGGTTTGCGTTGTTTCGTTAAGCTCCGGATCTATGGTCTTTATAAGCCGATTGTTTCTGTCATATTCATATTGGGTTAAGTTACCCAGTGCATCATAGGATTTTATCTGTGCGTGGTTATGGTTATATTCCAGCTTTTCAATTATTTTGCCATGCGGATCTCTTTTTTCAATAAGCCTGTTAAGAGAATCATAAGTATTGGTATAGCTGTTGTTCCTCCAATCTGTTTCCTTTACAAGGTTTCCGGTTTTGTCATAGCTGTATGTTGTAGTTTGCAAGATACCTGAAACAGTTGTTTTTATTGTTTCAAGCCTGCTCATGGAGTCATAGGTCTTCTCGGTGGTGTTTCCATTCCCGTCGGTTTCAAACCTTACATTACCATTTGGATCATATTTTACGGATGTATTTATTCTTCCACTTTCGCCATGCTTCTGTCTTGTATGGCTTGTTTGCCTTCCCAAATTGTCATAGGTATAAATATCCTGTGCTCCAAGACTGTTTTCAAGAAACTTAAGGTTTCCAAGCTCGTCATACTGATATTGCACGATATTAGCCGGAATACTTTCATCGCCCGGGTATATCTCTTTTTTCAGTTTGTTAAATCCGTTATGTTCAAAATATATTGTGTTCTGATTTCCATCGGTTTTCGATATAAGCCTGCCAAGATAATCGTAACTATATGTTTCCATAACCTGTTTTGGGCTGCTTGCATCACTTTGGATCTCTTTTTTCAAAAGGTTTCCGGCATCATCGTATTCGTAGGATATAACATGGCCTTTTGCATTGGTTTCGGTTAATGTTCTTCCCAGTGCATCATAGGTATATTTTACTGTATAGGTAAGCCCTTTTTGTTTTGATACCGGATCCAGAACAGATATCAACTGGTTATTCAAATTATATGTATATTCGGTTCCATAACCAGTATTAATTTTCTGTTGGATTGTTGAACCTGTTCCGTATTCATAGCCTAAAGCATCAAGTTCCTTCGTTACGTTACCGTTGGTGTCGTATTGGAATGCCTTTGATACAAAGCTTATCAACTGATTCTGTACCTCGTCAAAATTTACCTTTGTTTCAGTCAGAACACGGCTCATACTGTCATTGGTGTATTCTTTTCGGTTCATCTGTGTAAGTGTCTTTGATTCATCAAAATGCTCAGGGAATACTTCTGCTGTTACTCTTCCTGCACGGTCATACCAAAATGCCGTTATGCCACCCTCGGCATTTACAACGTGTGTTAAAAAGCCTCTTTTGTCATATTCGTAGCTTGTAACATTACCATTGGCATCCTCAGTATATGTTACTTTTCCCTCCCAGTTGCATTGGCTGGTGTTGCGGATTATAACCGGTATGCCGTATTCGTCTCCACCGGGCATGGAAACGGATATCTGCCTGTTCATATTGTCATAGCCATAAGTCGTTGTGATTCCTTTATGGTTTGTTACGGATTTCAGATTACCATTTTTGTCATAGGTGAACCAGGTGTTAATGGTTTCTGTTCCATTGTCATTAAATGCGTTTTCGTATATATCCCCTTTCCTTATATACTTTCTTTCTTTAACAGGTTTTCCCATATGGTTGTTTTCATATTCCGTTGTTTCGAAAGTTTCATCATCTATGTATATGTCTTCCGTAGCCAGGTTTCCGTCGTTATCATAACGATATTC
>DAIPML010000092.1:0-11433 GCA_036768735.1 Clostridiales bacterium
GGAATGCAGTATGCACCTAACATTACATTTATGAAATAGCACTGCCAACCGGAATATCAGCATCAACCGTTGCTAAAACCAATTTCTTGTCACCCCTGTCCGAGGCGGCAAGAATCATGCCTTGAGACTCTATCCCCATTAGTTTTGCAGGTTTTAAGTTTACTATCATGATTACCTTTTTGCCAACCATTTCTTCAGGGCTATAGTGTTTGGCAATACCCGATACAACCTGTCGTGTCTCAAGACCTATATCCAACTGCAGTTTTAACAGTTTATCCGATTTTGGCACCTTTTCGCAGGCAATCACCTGCGCCACACGCAAGTCAAGCTTTGCAAAATCATCTATTGCAATCTGCGGCTTTATTTCCGGTAAATCCTTTTTGCTGACGGTTTCTGCAGTATCCTTCTCAAGTTCTTTGAGCTCCTTTTCAAGATCAATCCTCGGGAAAATCACTTGACCCGGCTTAATGGGAGTTATCCCTGAATATTGCCCCCATTGTTTGGTGCTCTCCCAACTTCGGCAGCTTTGGCATATGCTTAGCTGTTCCCATATCTTTTCAGGCGTTTCGGGCATAAACGGTTGAATTAATATTGATATAATCCTGATACTCTCCGCAAGATTGTATAAAACCTGAGCAAGACGTGATTTTTTCTCTTCATCCTTTGCCAAAACCCACGGCATTGTTTCATCAATATACTTATTTGTTCTTGAAACCGCTTTCCAAATTTCCTGTAGCGCAGTGCTAAACTGGAGCTTATCTAATAGTTCCTCCACATTTCCGGAAGTACGAATAACCGTATCGATAAGATCATCGTCCAGAGCATTTTTAATCCATGTTTCTGGAATAATGCCATTAAAGTATTTCTGTATCATCGCCACAGTTCTACTGACCAAATTCCCCAAATCATTGGCGAGATCTGAATTTATCCTGTTAATTAGGGATTCGTTTGAAAAAACACCGTCGGAACCAAAAGGAACCTCCCTTAATAGGAAATAGCGTATTGCATCTAAGCCATATTTCTCAACCAAAACAACCGGATCAACCACGTTCCCCTTGGATTTTGACATCTTTCCACCATCAAGCACAAGCCAGCCATGCCCGTACACCTGCTTTGGCAATGGGAGGTCAAGAGCGATAAGCAATGCAGGCCATATTATTGTATGAAACCTTATAATCTCTTTACCGACAAGATGAACATCAGCAGGCCAGAAACGCTTAAAGTCTTCGTCATTATCTGAAAGATATCCAAGAGCTGTGATATAATTTGACAAAGCATCAATCCAAACATAGACAACATGCTTATCATCGAAGGTTACGGGTATTCCCCAGTTAAAGGATGTCCTTGAAACGCACAAATCCTCTAAGCCTGGCTTTATAAAATTATTTATCATTTCATTTTTTCTGGAAATAGGCTGAATACAGTCAGGATGCTCTTCAAGATATTGAACCAAACGGTCCTGATATTTTGAAAGCTTGAAAAAATAGCTTTCTTCCCGAGTAAGCTCAACCTCTCTGCCGCAATCAGGACACTTTCCGTCTTTTAGCTGAGTTTCAGTTAAGAAAGACTCACAAGGCGTACAATACCAGCCTTCATATTCACTTTTGTAAATGTCACCCTGATCATATAGCTTCTTAAATATTTTTTGAACAGCTGTAACATGAAAATCGTCGGTTGTTCGTATAAACTTATCATTGGTAATTTTCATAAGTGACCAAAGCTCTTTTATACCATCAACAATATCATCAACATATTTTTTCGGAGCAACACCTTCTTTTTCCGCAAGCCGCTGGATCTTTTGACCATGCTCGTCGGTTCCGGTTAAAAACATAACATCATACCCCTGCAGCCTTTTGTATCTGGCCATTACATCGGCTGCTACCGTTGTATAGGAATGACCTATATGGAGCTTGCCGCTTGGGTAGTAAATAGGTGTTGTTATATAATATTTTTTATGTCCCACTAAAAAGAACCCTCCCATTTGTCCCACAAAGCTTGCGGGAATCTTTCTTGAATCTATATTATCTTAATTCATCCCTTTTTTCAAGGTAAGGTTTGAGTATTAAAAGACCACAAAGTTTTTTAATATGCTGATTTGTTGTAGCCACCCTCTGCTTTTCTGTAGGTCTCTATATAGCAACTATCCATACCACGAGTCATTAAAGTGGGCTTCGCCCACACCCCAATATAGGAACTCACAGATGCAAAACATAAATATTCTTGTTTTTTATTAATGTTTTGCATCAGTAAGTTACTAAGATATCTTCTTTCTTTAATTGGTTTAGAAGACCATATTTACTTAGCAGTATAAATTCCTACAGTTAATTCAATATTGAATACTTACCCAAAATGCGATATCCTATATTCATTATAAACATTTGAAAAACGGTGATTCAATGGTAAAGGTTTCCATAGGTCAAGATAGTCACAGGTTTGACTTTGAAGATACTGAAAAAAGGCTCATTTTAGGCGGTGTAGAGTTCGACGGAACCCCACTTTTAGGCAACAGCGATGCGGATGTTGTTCTTCATGCATTAACAAATGCTGTATCTTCTATTACCGGTGTAAACATTTTAGGTGAGGTGGCGGATAAAATATGCTTTGAGGACGGAATTACCGACAGCCGTGTATACCTTATGGAGGCCTTAAAACATTTTAACGGGGTCATATCCCATGTTTCTCTGTCAATTGAATGCTCTGTTCCAAAAATAAGCCCAAAGATCCCACATATGAAAAAAAGCATTGCCGGACTGTTGAGCATAAATGAATCAGCGGTTGGTATAACAGCAACGTCCGGCGAAGGCTTAACTGATTTCGGAAAAGGTCTTGGTATACAGTGTTTTTGTATTCTGACTGCTATTTGTGACAACGCATAATCATCCGATATACTGAATTAATGCATATGTGCCCTTTGTACTTTCATAGCCATATAAAGATAATTTTCAGTCACAAAAGAATTCCTTTTCAGCCCTATTATAAGCATCTGTACTATATGGATTCAAATTCGTCCTGCAAATCCTTTTCTTTTATTCGATAGCCTAAAACCATTAAGCCATCGCTTAAGTGTACATTTTCAACAATGGCATCGCTTGAAAGGTGCAAATCCTGCGGTGAAAAATTCCATATACCTTTAACACCAAGCTCTGTAACCTTTTCTGCAACCTCCGATACGTTTTTGCTGGGGATCGTTAAAATTGCAATGTCAACGTGATTTTCCTTTATAAAATCGTCAAGCTTATCCATATGCATGATTGTTATACCGTTTATATTCTTACCAATACGCTCCTGAGCTATATCAAAAATGCCTATCATATCATAGCCGCGCTTTTTAAAGTTTCCATAGTTTGCCAAAGCGTTTCCCATATTTCCTGCACCAATTATTATAGTTGTAAAACGCCTATCCAACCCAAGAATTTTGCCTATCTCGTTGTATAATGATTCAATGTTATACCCGTACCCTTGCTGTCCGAAGCCACCAAAGCAATTCAAATCCTGCCTTATCTGTGACGCAGTGATTCCCATCTTTTTACTAAGTTCTTTGGACGAAATTCTTTTTATATCTACCTTCAATAAATCACTTAAATATCTATAATATCTTGGAAGTCTTTTTATAACTGCAACTGATACTTTTTTACCCATCCTTTTGACACTCCTTATATAATTTATAAATGTAAAAGTATGGATTTATTATATCATCTTTGTGATTTTTTTGTCAAGCTATTTATTTGAAGCACATAAATGAAGCACAAAAAAATCTCATAGCCATTAAAAGGTCATACTTCTTGTATAGAAATATTGGTAAAGTTCTGATTCGCTAAACATCTTAGAATACCCTGTTTTCAAGGAACCTTGTTTTTATGCTTCAGCTATGTTTGAAGCACCTGAAAAGTTACTATAAGAAATAGTGATTCGAAAACACTTGAAATAGCGAATATTACGAAATCTTTTTAATTCTTGCTGTTGCAAGACATACTATTTTGCAGTGCGTTAGACATAAAACAGTTCAGAGAACGATTCATCAACATAATTTTTCTGTAAAAGTAAAACCTACAGGTATGTTATCTAAAAATTCAAGTCGTCATCATATTAAATAACAAAAAATCGCCCATACTCTCTGCATAAACAAATAGGAGAATTTATCAAATTTAATTTTTAAATTATCTATCCAACCCACTTTTATTTAGCACTTAAATACTTTTTCGTATTACGAATGGGCTTTTTGGGTCTGTGTAAATTTTCAGATTGCCTTCCGATATAATTAATACATAGTCTGGTAATATGCCGATAAGATATTTAGAATTACAGTTAGGATGTGATATCGTGATGGATAAAACAACTTTTTTAGGTTTTGTATTAAAAGTCGAAGAAAAACTGAGAGCTATGTCTATAGAACAAAAAGAAAAATTTACTCGCAAAACCTCACCAACCGAGTATGAAAAATTAGTTGAAGAGGCATCCAAATACGTAATTAATGCCAATAATTATGATTGTGAGATTGAATATACTGAGGGTGGTCATGCCTTTCCAGATATAATTTATACTTTTAATAAAAACGAAAAGTTTGGGATAGAAGTGAAAAGCTCTACTAATACTAATTCTCCAGATAATTCTTGGACTATATTAGGAAACAGTATTTTAGGAAGTACGAAAGTTGAAGTTTTAGACATATATATTATGTTCATAAAAGTAAATAAGAATGGCTGCTTTGTGAAATCCGCTAGATACGAAGACTCAGTATCGGACGTTGTTGTAACGCACAGTCCAAGATACAAGATTAATTTGGTTCAAGAATCAAAAGATTCTTTTTTTTCTAGAAGTGGTATAAGCTATGATTCTATGAATGATTCAGATGACCCGATAGGTTTAATTACTAATTATTTTAGAGAGCAAGGTCAGACGGCTTGGTGGATTGCTGAAAGCACACCAGCGGTAATTAAAACTTGGGCAGAGGTAAGCCCTGAAGAGAAAAATGATATTATTGCCACTGCTTTTATTTTATTTCCAGAATTGATTAGTTCTACAGGACCGACAAAATATAAAAGACTAGCAAAATGGCTTGCCGCAAATTACAGTATAGTGGACTCAAGCTTAAGAGATAACTTCACAGCCGGTGGAAGGTTAAATATAGAAGTTAATTTTAAGAAGTTTTTTAGAATGCCAAGGATATTTGAAAGTCTATTACTGCACTTAGAGGCGTTTAATGTAAAAATAAAAGAATTATCACTTGATGAGATCCAGCAATATTGGGTAGCATATCCTTCAAAAAGTGATAATTCAGTAGAGCGAGTAAATCATTGGTATTCTACTATCAAAAACGATTTAAAAAATGAAAATAAGACTTTACTGCTAGAATTCTTGTTGGAATTATTCCCCAAAATATATAGGCCATAGTTTTTCAATTCGTTTAGCTATGTGAAACCCTAATAACGGTGGCACAGCATTACCTATGAGTTTATATGCATGGGTTGCTGATACTCCATCTTTTCCTCCTCTATAAAACTGATAGTTATCGGGAAAGGATTGAATTCGTGCGCATTCTCGAATGGTCAGTCTTCTTTCTTTTAGACCTTTAGATAGCTCATCATGATTTTTGCCGCCATGATTCTCTGATAATCTGCGAAATTCAATATTCCCATGATGTTCAGCACGTATAGTGGGACCTATACTATCTAAGTTTATTTCAATCTGACCTTGACAATGGTTACCCATATATTTAGCTTTGGAGTATTTTTGCTGGTCGGGGTCGTTTGAAAATTCTGGTTCATCTAAGTCGCAGAGTATTTCCCTTAAGCGAATATAAGGAAGTAAGCTAGGGACATATTCCTTAGAATGTGTTATTTCCGGGTAGGGGTCTAAGTCAATATTTGCTTCAAGATTTTCTAATTTAGAAAGAATTCCTGGTAATAAAGAAGATTTTTTAACTCCAAAAAATATAACTCTTTCCCTGCTTTGAGATACTCCATAATCTGCAGCCATTAATACTCTTGCGGGAAATACAAAATATCCATCATTTGAAATATTTGCAAAGTCAGACTCAATTATCTGTTTGGCATCGCCAAGGTTAGTTAATCCCTTGACATTTTCCGCAACAAATAATTTAGGTTCCGTGATTGATACTACTTCACGCATCCACATATAAAGATTGCCTCTGTTTTCTGAGGTGGGTTCACCAATTTCAGACGATATTCCTGTATGAGATTTTCCCGAATTAAACCCTAATCGCTTACCTGCAACTGAAAAATCCTGACATGGAAATCCACCCGTAACTATGTCAATGTTATCAGGGAAAATAGTAATTTTATTATTTTTATGGAGTTTTACTAGATCTACAATACTATCTAAGCAATATACCTGGTCTCTGTCTGTAAAGAATTCTGACCAAGCTGTTTGCGCATCAGGTTTTATATCATTTGCAAATACTGTGCTAAACCTAGTCTTAGGTAACCTAATCCATTTGTCACCAATGTTCTCAACTTCCCAATCCGGATGTATTCTAGAATTATATTGGGATTTAAAGATATCGAAGTGTCCTTCAAAACCTAAGTCTAGACCACCACATCCCGAAAATAATGATAATAAACGTAGATGCTTTGCTTTAGATTTTTGATGACAAGGCTTGCTTGCACCTTTCGGAACTAACCAAACACCGCTTTGTTTAAGAGCTCCCTCTATTTTCATTTGTCGACAGTAGTATTGAACTTGGCGTTCGCTAATCTGCCATTCTTTTGCCTTTTCCTGTATTGAAACATATTTCATGTGTTTATCCTTTCGTTATAACGAAATATAATTCTATTATAATTCGTCTTGGCGAATTTATCAAGCGGTTGGATGAAAAATTTTTAATTAAAGTTGCTATATAAGCTGAACTCAAATTTTACTTATGCTTCGACGAGCAATAAAGGATTATGCTCGCATAATCCAGTAATTCAAGTGCGTACCCACTGGAACTTGGATACCAATGATAGTTTTTATATGTATAAAATGGTAAATAAATGAGCACTTGCGTGAATTGTGCGCCAAAATGCAAGTGCTTGATAAATATATTAAAAGCTATGTATAGCAGTTGGCAAAGTATTGAAACTTTGCACACTAAAAATGCTAATACACCTTGAAAATTCAATACTTTGCACTCACAAGCAAGACAAGTGAAACGAATTGAATATCAATATGCAAATTTTCGCACTTTGTTGAGAAGACCACGTTTGTAACAGATTATTACCATTTACACGGATGCTTCCCCAGCCTCTTTACTCTCCGTTAAATCCTTACCTCAATTCCCTCTTTGGCGAGATAATGCTTAAGTTCTGTTATATTTATTTCCCCGAAATGGAACAGTGAAGCTGCCAATACAGCATCTGCCTTACCTTTTATTATTGCATCATGGAAATGCTCGAGAGCTCCGGCACCACCTGATGCAGTAACAGGTATTTTCACAGCCTCCGCAACCTGCCGTGTAAGCTCAATGTCATATCCGTTTTTTGTGCCATCTCGATCCATGCTTGTTAAAAGTATTTCCCCAGCTCCAAAGCTCTCGACTTTAACTGCCCACTCCACGGCGTCAAGACCTGTGTTAACCTTTCCGCCGTTAATGTATACATCCCATCCGGAACCGTCAGCTCTTTCTTTTGCGTCTATGGCTACAACAACGCACGGGCTTCCAAACCGCATAGCTGCTTCGGTTATTAATTCAGGTCTCTTCACTGCCGCTGAGTTAACTCCTATTTTGTTTGCACCGGCCTTAAGAATCACCTCGAAATCATCAAGCACCCTTATACCACCACCCACCGTAAAAGGTATGGAAACCTGCTCCGCAACTTTTGATACCATCTCTGCAACAGTTTTTCTATTATCATTGGTAGCTGATATATCCAGAAAGGTAAGCTCATCGGCACCGGCTTTAAAATATGCTGAAGCACAGGCAACAGGATCCCCCGCATCTACCAGATTAACAAAGTTTATCCCCTTCACAACTCTACCATTATAAAAATCAAGACAAGGAATAATTTTTTTTATTGACATAGAACAGGCCTTCTTTCTTTAACTCGTTTTATTTTCTTGAAACTTTCTGCAAATAACTCTACAACATAATCTTTTAATTTCAGCAGTGTATGTGTTGAATTATACTCTGTCTGTCTATACATACGCAAGAATTTTCTTACCCTTGATTCAATGCTACATTTTCAAAAACTCAGAAAATTAGCATCGGTCGTCAGTGGCAAGGGTTGAAGTGCTTCAAACACCTGACTATTCGGGGAGCGTTTTTTTGTGTTTTACTTCCTTGACTTTGTTTCTGCAAATAGGTACAACCGCCTTCTATTTGAGCGCTTCAGTGGATATTGCTTCCTTGACTTGCACTTTTAATCTGGTGATTCATTCATTTCAGTCAGATTCCTCCAATACCGTTTAGGCATAAAATTAGCTTGAGTTCGAGGATCTTTTCGTTCCTTAATTGCTATGGTTTTAAAAAAGGTTCTCCATAGAGAAGCTATATCTTCCTCATTGTCGGTCGTGGTTAAGGGTAGCTTTGGAATTGTGTCAGTCATTATCACTTCTTGTCCATCGTAGACAGCACATATATTTCTTTTTTTGTCGTGGATTATAAATGGCTGAGAGGCAAGTCTTTCAGTAAAATGGGGAGCAATTAGTGCTGTAATATTGTGATCCGGTTCGTATCCTGCGTAAAAAACACCTTTTGCTACCTCTTGAAACCTTAAAAGACCTAAAAAGCGGTGAACCTCAAAACCAACTTTCCTGTTTAGACCGATTATCTCGTTTATATATGAATCTTGAATATAATCGCAGACTCTATCACCCATTTTATAACCTATCCTTAAAAAATGGTATATCAAGTCCGCAGCCTTTTCATCATCGCTAAGCCACACTCTATACACAATTTCCTCTGCTTGCTTTGATATTTTTTTTGGAATAGAAGAATATACTCTATGGAATTTTTCCATATCAGTTTCAATAAATGCAGCCTCGTCAAGAAAGGATGGCTGGTAACTCTCCTTTACTCGAATGGAAACTTCATCAGGCTTTTTTAGAAAAGCTTCAAATATGCAGGTCAACAAACCTTCAAAGCTACCGTCATAAAGATAGATCATGAATTTTTTCTCCTGTTAGAGTAAAATGCTAAATTTCCTTGTTTTGACTCGCTTCCTGTTGTGAGAAATAGCTCCCGTCACCAAGCATTTTTCAACTAGAATGGTTAAAAACATGCGAAGATGTGGGGGGACATTTGAGCTCCGTTATATAAATTGAAAAAGAAGAGCATTATGTTTGGTGATATCTTTAAGTTGTTTCTTTTTCAATAGCAAGCCTTATCTTTGACCATTCATGAAGCTTTTTATCCGTAGAAATTGAAGCATTGGCAGGGCTTGTTGACGGCAGCTTCACATATGGAATAATACGCTTTAAGCTTGGCAAAATCTTCTTTTTATATTGCTCATATGCTTTCCCACCGTTGCAAAAAACAAATTTTATGCGTGGATGTTCTTCTAAAAGTGTTGCTATATTATTTAGCTCCTCATTACGGATATTAGCGTCAAGGCTTCCTTCTCTTTCGCAGTTTTTGAACACATCCCATAATGCGATCCCTCTTTCTTGGAGGAACTTTACCTTATCTGCATATTCCGAATCTACGTCTTTTTCAAATATCATATACATAATGTTCCAAAACCTGTTCTGTGGGTGAGCATAATACTGCTGCTGACGTAAGGACTCGTTACCAGGCATTGAACCGAGTATTAATACCTTGCTATTACTATTTATTATTGGGTCAAATGATTTTATTTTCAAGTTTAATGCTCCTTAATATTTTCCACTCTCTTATTATCTTTTGTTTGCCAAAGCCTTTCCCTGTTTGGTAAAATGATATATAAATTAATCTTTTGGAAACATATACACTTTTATTTTAGAATTTAAGTGTAAGAATATATTATGATTGCTTCCCAGGAAGCCGTGAAACGACTTTTTCCAGCAGGTTTATCTTCAGAAAGTTGCAGCAAGCTGCAACCTGGTGCAATCACAATATGGTTATCCAGCCTTCTTTCGAAGGCTAATTAAATTTAAGATATCTTAAATTCATCAAAAAGCCGCTTTTTGACTTTTTGGGTGATAACCATATTATTATACCCTAACTAAACATTAATTCAGCTGTATAAAGGCTTTCTATGTTTCACATGATACAACTGAATCAATTTACATTTTAACACAAAGGAAAGGTGTTTTCATGGATATTTTACGGTTGGTGATAATAGCTGTTATTCCCGGTATTGCGTTAAGTGTAGGACTGTATCTGACAGATCGATACGACAGAGAGCCTGTAAGGCTTTTAATAAAACTTTTTGTTTTTGGAATGGTTGCAGCAATCCCAACGATTATTGTTGAGCATTTTTTAAGCGGTATAAATTTTTTTGGTGGTCTACTTTCCGCTGCATGGACAGCCTTCGTTGTTGCCGGCTTAACCGAAGAATATTTTAAACGCTTAGTTGTTATGAAATTTGCATACTCGCATAGTGCATTTAACGAAAAACTGGATGGGATAATCTATTGCACATTCTCTGCTTTAGGTTTTGCCACAATCGAAAACATCATGTATGTGGTTACCGGTTATGATGCAGACCCATATATCGGATTATATAGAGGTCTTTTAAGTGTGCCTGCCCATATGCTGTTTGCGGTTACGATGGGATATTACCTTTCACTTGCCAAATTCAGCCCTGATCAAAGTACCCGCTCTCGTTATTTAATCAAATCACTGGTTGTACCTATCTTGCTTCATGGGACATTTAATTTTACCCTGATGGCCGGTAAGCTTCTAATGATATTGTTTATACCTTTCGTAATATTTCTGTGGGTTACAAACCTGAAAAAACTCAACCATTTTTATCAGGAATCAAAGATTGAGAGTGGCTTTTGAATTAAGTCTAAGTCTATAGCGGTAACTTTTGCTAACCGATATCTTTTAATTTCATGAGGAGTAGTTTAGCATACATGCCAAATAGTGTTATTCTTTGCGTAAGCTGTGATACATTTTGATGCCCCACGCGTATTTTTAACCAATATAGTTGAAAACCGCCTAATAGCGCGTAGTTCACATTTACAAAAATTTAGTAATAAACTATTCACAATCAGTTCAAAAATTAACAATATTTTTCTGATATAATATGATTATAGCTTAGTAGCTTGCTCGGAAACTCGATGTTGATGAATATTTATAAAAAGTACAACCCTAAAACCCGCATAGGTTCGTTGAAAAAGTGAGTGTTTTTTGTATATTTATTAGAAATAATGGCTTTCCGAGTGGACTCCTAGGGAATTATGACTTAATTTTTTATGAAATGTAAGATATCTTACATTCCATAGCCTTAGAAAGAAGACAGGATAACCATATTGTGATTGCGTTAGGTTAGGTTAGGTTAGGTTAGGTTA
>DAIPML010000093.1:0-2470 GCA_036768735.1 Clostridiales bacterium
TATTCTTTGTGTTTGAGATAATGTTATTGCGAATTGTTAAGGTGTAAGTACCTTCAGGGGATGGTCTGCTTGCAAGCCATTCATGCACATTGATACCGGCTGCAGAGCATGAGTCAATAACGTTGTTTTCTATTAACGCACTGAACCCGTCCGTTACAATTCCACCTTTTAGCTTCAGATTGGATGCAGCATCACCGGCACCTTCGTAGTATCCGCAGTTATAAATTGTATTGTGATGTACATTAACAAAAGTATCTTCCGGAGGAAAAGCATATTGTGGGGCTGTTGCAATTCCAAAAATCCAGATGCCTGCGTATTTAATATCATAGATAATATTGTTGAAAACTTCGATATCTGTCATATAGGAGTAGCCGTTTGGATTATTTATCATGTTTTCCTTTTGTATTTCTATTCCAGGACCACCTTTTTCCCTTGCAGATATAATATTGTTATAGAATTTAACATGATTGGTGCTGCTGGCTCTTAAGCCGCTGTTTGTTTGTATGTAGATTACATTGTTATAAGCATTAACATAATCGCATTTATATGAGTAAAGACCATCGTGACCAATTTCATCAATAAGATTATCATGGAATTCCACGTTGGTACAGGATTTAACCTGAAGACCATCATTGAAATTATGTGTTAAACACATGTTATTAATTTCAATATCGTTACAGGTTTGCATATAAATAAGATTGTAATAGTTAATTCCGTTAGTCGAAGGATAAGTCATTGCTCTTATTGAACCGTTGGAATTTAAGGCTTGAGTAATATTGGGACCATTTCCGTCCAATTTAAAACCACGAATAATAAAGTTTCCCTTTACGTAATTCGTACCTTCTATCATAGCCGTAGTTTTGTTTTCAATCATAGCCTTATGCACAGGCCAACATACTGTAGGCGACAATAGAACAACCGTGCCTTCTTCGCCTTCAAGAATAACCTTTTGCTCCTGTTTTCCTGCAATGTAGATAGTATCATTAATAGTATAGGTTCCTGCTTTTAAACGAACCGTAGTGAAGCCTTCATTAGCAAGCACAAAATCAATTGCCTGTTGAATTACTACCTGATTATCGTCTCCATCGTCACAGTTAAAGTCACCGCTGCCATCGTTAGCAACGTAAACAACAGGTGCTGTTGGTTCGGAACTGGCAATGACCGGTAATATACTGGTCAACAAAATAAGCATAGCCAACATTATGGTACACAGATACTTAAAAGATTTCATATTAAATTGTTCCTCCTAACTAGGTTATGATAGTAACAGGCCTGTTCCTCTTCGAGTATATAATAGACAAAATTCCAGTTCAATCTGAAAGTAACAAGTAACAAATTAATGACACGAAACAAAATATTTGCAACTTAACAATAAAAACTAAATAGTACGAACTAAAATTCATAGGTATACCTTTTATATAAGCTTTGCAAAGGTTTATGCTTATTTACGGCTTAGCTTCGGAGCTGCAAAAGCACAAAAACTTTATATAGCTTATATTCATGGGAAATGCACAAAATAATAAAGCAAAACTAAGATCATTATGTTAGTTTTGCTTAAAAAACAAGCAACATAATTAATGACACAAAGCAGAATATATGCAACTGAGCAGAAGATGGAAAAGAAGTTTACCTGAATAAGAGTACCAATGTTAGCATGATATCACACCAAAGTTGATATGAGAAGCCCACGCGAAAAGTCACGCACGCATCTTTCTGCCCATTTTTCCGCACATTATCCTGCAAAAAACGGCGAATATCTGGATATTTAACGCTTTTTTACAGATTTGCGCAAAAAACTGAATCGAAAATATGCATACACGACTTTCCGAGCGCACTCCTAGCGTTTAAAACATTACTAAAAGATTAGCTGAGCAGATATTTATATTTCCATGGTAATAAGAGTTTCTGCAAGTGCATAAAAATACAAGTTAACCATAATATTGTTCCTTCAATGCCTTGGTAAGCTGATCCGGGCATGAAGTGCCTTTTCCGTTGCAATTGATACCTTCGAGTTTTTTTATAACATCTTCAACAGCCATTCCCTCAACAAGCTTGCCAATACCCTGTAAATTGCCATTACAACCTGATTTAAATGAAACATGGGCGATAATACCGTTATCAATAGATATGTAAATCTCCTTAGAACACACACCTTTGGTCGTATAAGTAAATGATTTCATAAAAATGCCTCCGAAGTAAAATTATTTAACAAGCGCTTGCATAAATTATGTAAGCAGATTTATTTCATTAGTTATAATAACACATTTAATTGAAGATTGACATCGAAAAATAAAAAATGCTATCTATCCGGGGGGGCGTACGGTGGGTATGCCTGTGGTAAACACCTTCGATTGAGTGAACCTAGGCTCCACCAATCTTTGAATAATGACACATTTTTTGTGCTGCTTGCTCAAAACAATCGGAACGGTACTTGTATCAGACCATCGGTTTCTTATATAATATGGTTATC
>DAIPML010000093.1:2570-11335 GCA_036768735.1 Clostridiales bacterium
GATAACAGACATGGGGGATTGCCGTTTTTCATTAGGAAGTACTCTTTAATCAAAGCAACAACTAAATTCCACAGGCATGAATATATGCAGATTAACTATATCTATCAGGGAAAAGGTAAGCACATAGTAAATAACCACCAGTTTGATATCATAAAAGGTGATATATTTGTCATACCCCCATATGTTCCACATTCTATCCTTGCGTCTGATGATTCGGTCATGGAGATTTTTGAGTTTGAGTTTATACCGGAGTTTATTAATCAGGATTTTGATAGAATTGAAAATGCTGCATCTTTTATGGATTTTGCATACATTGAGCCTTTTTTGGTAAGTGAAAACAAAGTAAAGCCTCGCTTGAACATTTTAGGTAAAAAACAGGTAGAGATCGAAAATATTCTAAATGAAGCGTTAATAGAATATAAAGAAAAGCCCTCGGGCTATCAGCTGCTTATAAAATCACTTCTTTTAAAGCTTTTAATAATAGTCGGCAGAGAGTTTACAAGCAATGTAGAAAGTTCTGAGGATCACTCTGTATTCACAAGATACAGGGATGCAATACAAAGTGCAGTTAAATATATGGAAGAACAATATTCCGAGGATCTAAGTATTGAGCATATGGCTAAAAGGTTTTTATTATCCCAGTCTTATTTTAGCTATCTTTTTAAAAGCATAACCGGTAAAACCTTTATTGAGTATTTAAATGGAATAAGGATATCAAAAGCTCTGGAGCTGCTTAAAAATACCGATAACAGAGTTTTGGATATATGCTATGATGTAGGCTTTCGAAATATAAATCATTTTAATAGAATGTTCAGGCAATTGATGGGTGTGTCCCCGATGGAATACAGGAAAAGGGAAGAATCATAGAATCAATCAACTCATAAATAGAATACGCAAAGAAGCTTTTCATACTTTTATTATATAATATGGTTATCACCAAGAAAGTCACAAAAAAACCGTTTCACGACTTTTTGGGAGCAATCATAGTGAACTCGTTCAGCTGAAGCTGAACATCGGGGCTTCGGTGGGGGTCTTAGGAATTTGATAAATATACGTGGGAATAGAAATACAACGTATATACCACGTGAATTGATGCACATAGATTTTTAAATCTTTTGAGTATAATAAGAAATAAATGGAGGTATTTATCATGAGTGAAAAACTGGCAATAAATGGCGGAAAGCCTGTAAGAGATAAGCTATTGCCACCGGCATATCCCGGAGCAAGCGTTTATGGTGAGGAAGAAAAAAAGGCTGTTATAGAGGTTTTGGATAGGAAATCACCATACCGTTACTATGGATATGATGTAGCAAATAAGGTTAAATCTTTTGAAACTATGTTTTCAGAAAAAATCGGAAGCAAGTATTCTTTAGGAGTCACATCGGGAACAGCTTCAATTATAGTAGCTTTAAAGGCAGCCGGTATTGGCCCTGGTGATAAAGTTATTGTTCCGGCATGCACGTTTTTGGCTTCAGCAGGAGCAGTTGTAATGGCGGGTGCTGTTCCGGTATTTGCTGATGTCGATGACAGTATGAATATAGATCCTAATAAAATCGGTGATTGTGTCGACGAATATACAAAAGCTGTCCTCCTAGTACCCATTCTTGGAAATCCATGCGAAATGGATAAAATTATGGATGTTGCAAAGAAATATAACCTGTTGGTTATAGAGGATGTAGCCCAATCTTGCGGTTCAAAATATAAAGGAAGATATTCCGGAAGCTTTGGCGATATTAATTGCTTCAGCCTACAAATTAATAAAATTATAACAACCGGGGACGGCGGAGTAGTCACCACAAATAATGAAAAGCTTTATGAAAGAGCAGTTCGATACCATGATCAGGGGATGTTCAGGGAAAAAGAAGGCTTTTTGTCATCAAATGCCGAAGACGATATTTTCATTGGACAAAATTATAGAATGAGCGAAGTATCCGGAGCAATAGCCCTTGAACAACTGAAAAAACTTGACGACATTACCGGTTATATGCGCAAGATAAAATATAGTATTAAAAACGAAATAAAGGACATTGATGGAATTAACTTCCGCAGAATCATTGATGAAGAAGGCGATGCCAGCAGTACTCTATTCATGATGCTACCTGACTTAGAAACTGCAGATAAGTTCAGAAAAGCATTAAATGCTGAAAATGTCAATTGTGGCTGCTTATACGGCGGTAGACCTGTATATATGATCCCTCAAATACTATACCAAAAGACAGTAGATCGTTGCGGATTCCCATTTAATCAGTTTAAAGAAAAAATAGTATACACAGAAGACATGTGCCCTTATGCAAATAAGCATATGCCTTTGAATGCTATGATTAGCATTAGCCCTGCATTTACCGATAAGGACGCTGAGGATGTTGTAACTGCTATAAGAAAAGTTGCAAAATACATACTATAGGCTGGTAATTTTACACTTCAAGATAGACTGGAGTATAGTCTGTTTTGAAGTGTAATTTGTATATCGTGATGCCTAGTTATGAAATAGTTTTATCAAATGCTCGCGGCGCGTTGCACACAAAATGCAGTTTGGCGCACAATTCGCACAAGCGCTCATTGAAATAGATGTTTGTTAGTTTAGGATTGATATGGTTAAGGCGGGAGGCGTATTAATGGGTAAAGAAATAGTGGGTTTTGGTATTATCGGTTGTGGTACAATTTCAAGCTGGCATGCAGGAGCAATTGCTGAAATTTCCGGTGCAAGTCTTAAGGGTGTAACCGATGTAAATAAGGAATCACGCGAAGCATTTGCTAATAGGTGGAATGCAAAAGCTTACGAATCTGTAGAGGATATGCTGAAGGATGAGGATATTGATGTAGTAAGCATATGCACACCAAGTGGGCTTCATGCACCTTTAGCAATTCAGGTAGCCAATGCGGGTAAGCATATTATAACCGAAAAGCCTATGGCGATTAATTTAAGAGAAGCAGATGAGATGATTCGTGCTTGTGAGGACAATAAAGTTAAGATGGCTGTCATATCTCAATTAAGGTTTACTGATGCCGTGATAAGGCTTAAGGACGCTGTAAACAAAGGTTTATTAGGCAAGCTTATTAGCGGAGATATATATATGAAGTTTTACCGCTCGCAAGAATATTACGATAAAGGCGGCTGGAGAGGCACTTGGAAAATGGATGGCGGCGGAGCTCTTATGAATCAAGGGATTCATGGCATTGACCTTTTGCAGTATGTGATGGGTGACGTCAAATCTGTTTTTGCACACACAAAAACACTTGCAAGGAATATTGAGGTTGAAGATACGGCAGTTGCTGTCTTGGAATTTGAGAATGGCGCTTTAGGGGTCATTCAGGGAACTACCTCGATTTATCCTGGTTCACCACGAAGACTTGAGATCAATGGGGACAAAGGAACAATTGCTCTTGAAGAGGATTGCATTACAGCATGGGACATTCAAGGTCAGGAAAAGGATCCTGAAATTGTTTTTGGGCGTACTACAAGCGGCGCATCCAGTAACCCCACGGCATTTGGCATCGAAGGGCATATAAAGCAAATTGGGGACATGGTTGATGCAATTAAAAACGATAAAAAACCTCTTGTAGATCAATATGAAGGCAGAAAGCCTGTTCAAATAATTACGGCAATTTATGAATCTTCAAAGACAGGCAAGATAGTTTATCTAAAATAATCAAAGTGGAGGCAAGGAATGTTTAAAAAAGGTGTTATAACGGATGAAATATCGCAGGAATTTCAAACTGCTGTTGATCTGGCATTAAAGTACAAGCTTGATGGGGTTGAAATTAGATCCGTATGGGAGAAAAACCCCCACGAACTGGATAAGAACGATATTTCAAAAATTAAAACTATTTTATCTGATACTGGCTTAGTAGCTTGCGGAATAAGTGCTCCATTTTTTAAATGCAGTATTGACGATAATAAAGAAATCGATACCCATATAGAAATTCTTAAAAAAAGCATGGAGCTTGCAAACCAAATAGGCACAAAATTTGTAAGGGGATTTACCTTTTGGAAGAACAACGGAGATTTTGATACCGATTTAGACAAAATAGTATCAAAATTTGAGAAACCTGTTGAGCTTCTGAAAAAGGAGAACATCACGCTTGCTCTTGAGTTTGATCCCAGTGTATATGCAACAAATGCAAAAAAGCTTGTTAAGGTTATTGAGAAAATAAACTCTCCGTTTGTGAAAGGTTTATGGGATCCGGGAAATGATATTTATGATCCGGACGGGGAAACCCCTTATCCTGAAGGATATGAAATAATAAAAAAGCACATGGTTCACATGCATTTAAAGGATGCAGTGAGAGGTAGCGACGGAAAAGCGACAGGGGTGCCAATAGGAGAAGGCCAGGTTGATTATGCCGGGCATTTCAAAGCACTTAAACAGGACGGCTATGACGGCTTTGTCGTTCTTGAGACCCATTACAGGCCAAAGCATGATATTGACGAAAAGCTTATGGCTTTGCCTAAGGGCTCTGCTTTTTCTTACATGGGTTACGAAGCTACAGAGGAATGCTTGATTAAATGGCAAGAGCTGCTTGACAACTTAAAATAAGCACAGCAAATACAAAAATAAATTTTTGAGGTGATAAAATGTTTAAATTAGGTATTATAGGCTCCGATAACACACACGCAGATGCATTTGCAAAGATGCTCAATATTCCAAACCCTAAAACAGGTGAATTTCCGTTCCCTGATTTTAAAGTAACACATATTTTCGGGCTTGAGAAAAAACGTACCGAAGAGGTTGCGATTAATGGCAAAATTGATACTATCGTGGAGAAACCTGAAGACATGATGGGCAAAGTTGATGCTGTTATGGTGGTATTCCGACACGGAGATCTTCATTTAAAATATGCTCTTCCTTTTATTGAAGCTGGAATTCCAACATGGATAGACAAGCCTTTTACGGTGAAAATGGAAGATGCCCGCACAATTTTTGAAGCTGCTAAAAAGCACAATACTCTTGTTACCGGTGGTTCTAGTCTTAAATATATTTATGACGTGTTAATGATAAAAAGTGCTGTAGAAAATGGTAACAGGATCGGAAAAGTTAGAACTGCAGTAATTAATTACAGTGCATCCTTAGACAGCGAATATGCCGGTTTGTTTTTCTACGGACCACACCTTGCTGAAATGACATTAAAAGCATTCGGGTATGATGTAAAGTCTGTTTCTGCAAGAGAAAACAATGGTTGCGTAACCGCGATTGTTCAATATGACAGATATCAGATAGTAATGAACTTTTATCCTTATTGTATGGAATCCTATGCAATACTCTATGGTGAAAAAGGTGTAATGATCAGAGAAATTGACATCTCCGGCTCCTATGAGCTTGAGTTTGAAAAGTTTGCTGAAATGATGAGAACGAAAAAGCTCGTGGAAACCTTTGATGACCTATATGCACCGGTTGAGCTTTTAAATGCTATCATGAAATCCCTTGAAACCCACGAAGAGGTTGAACTGAAAGGTCTATAAGCATATACTTGTAAGTTTTGTAGACATTTGTAGACATAAGAAACACAAAAAGAGCTGCTATCTTGGATGAGCAGCTCTTTTTCGATTAAACATTCCGTGGTACATAGCGTGTTTGTGCACAATTCTCATAAACTTCATTTAGAATTTTCCTAGGAGTGCGCTCCAAAACACATATTTATTCAAAAATATCAGATTCTTAAGGCCTGAAACCCGCATTGCTTCTTTTAAAAAACTCAAATTCTGAGAAGTTTTAGACTGAGAACCGACTTTTCGAGCAGACACCTAGGTTAATGCAGTTTAATGCAAACAGTAAATTCGACTCGAATAAGGTGGTTTCGAGGTAAGGGCATCTGAATTATCTATGACAAAATAACCGTCCGATGTCTACGTTTTGTTGTTATTTAAACTTCAGCCTATATTCACCCGGAGTAATTGAAGTGTATTTTTTAAAGGCTCGTATATAGCTAAACCTATTGTTATACCCAACCTTTGCAGCTATCTGCTCTATTGTGTCATCCAGTTCAACCAATAGTTTTTTCGATTTTGCAACTCTTATCTCTGCAACATATTCCCAGAAAGTAACCCCTATCTTTTCTTTAAAGATTTTACAGAAATAAGATGAGTTGTATTTAAAGTGATCTGCAACGATGTCTAGAGATATTTCATTCATATATACCTTTTCGATATATTCTTTGATCTCCAAGTCGAAGCTTCTGTAATCATCTTTCTGTTGATCAATCTTATATTCAATTATTCTTCTGAGCCAAGTTCGTACCCATTCTGTAAAATGTTGAATATTTCTAAAAGTGTCAATTGAGGCATTAACAACGGTATCATCGCCAAAAACATCCTGCGGGTTTAGGTTTAGGCTGTATATGCATCGTTGTACGACACCTATAATGTTTGCAAGGCAAAGCTCTATATGCTTAAAGTTTTTATTGTGATCCATAATATCATCTATCATTTCATTTAAACAAATCATTGTTTTTTCATAATCGCCTAATTGAACCAGGGATATTAGTTTTTGCTCGCTTTTAACAGGATAATAAAGTTTATCCATTTCACTTCTGCTAATATCGGAAAAGCTTATAATAGACTGATCATCCTTTAAGAAATTGTATCGGAGGGCTTCTTTGGCCTCTTTATATGAAACACCAACATCAGAAAGATCCGAATAAAATCTTCCTACACCTATGCTTACTGATGTGGATGATTGCTCTTCAATATTCCACTTTATATCTTCAAGAGTTTGCTCTACAATAGCTTCTGTTTCGTTAATGTCCTCAACACCACGAAGCTTTACTAAAACAAGAATATTGTCGGCATAATCCTGAGTGCAGCTCACATCAATATTTAATGAATTAAAGGCGCTTGTAATCCTGTTAATAATGGATATTTTGTATAGCTCAAGGTTTTGGATATCCAACGTATATTCATTAATAGGGTAAGACTGAAGCGAGTTTTTTTGTATAACAGCTACCATGTAATAGTCGGCTTCCAGATTAATTGAAAAGTATTCTGCTTTCCCAAGGATTTCATTTCTGTTGAAAAGCTTACCTCTTATTAACTGGTTAAGAAACATTTCACGTATAAGTATTTCGTTTTGCTTTAATTGATTCTCAAGGCTCCTATTGTTTTCAAATAAAAAATTAACGCCGCCATTTATCAAGGATACATCACTAATATTATCATTATCAAGAGTTGTCATCCTTTTTATGTTGGCGATTATATTTTTAATAGGATTGTATACCTTCAGCGAAAAAAGAAATGACGCAAGAGCCGCAACCAATAACAAAGCAGCGAGTATAATAAATGTGGTATTTCTAATATAAGCGGACTTCTCAAAAACAGCATTTTCGGATTCAATATAAAACATTTTCCAATTATTAATTAGTGAAGAGCCATAATAGGCTACCATTTTTGTGCCATCCATAGTAAACTTAAAATTACCATCCTGCAAGGTATTAAAATCAGAAGGGATATTAACAACATCGGTAATATCCATATAATAGTAGTCTGCTTTATTGGAAGCCAAAATAGTACCATTTTCATTAACAAGAAAAGCAAAGGAGTTTTCGTTCGTCATAGTTATATTTTTCAAAAGATCAGTTACTATCGCTATATCAACGTTTAGCACAACCGCTCCAACCTTATCACTGCTTGAATATGGTATCCTTGCTAAAAAGGTTATTATATCCGAATGAACAACGGAATCAATACTATTACGTTTGCTTACTCTTCGCGTATCCATAATAAGAAAGGGAGTCGTCATATTTTCATACTCTTCGTACCACCCTGTATCATAATAATATGGGAAATCGATAGCACCACTATAATCAAGAATATAGTTATTTTTATCATAATAAATACATATATTCTCAATGTAGTTACTTGAGTTAACGGTACTCGACATAATATCCTGATTGTTTTGAATTACATTATAGTTTTTCGAGATAGCTGAGCGTGGCACATACGCAAATTGTGTGATTTTATTGTTAAATGTATAGCTCATTGTCAACTTTTGCATTTCACTTAATAGTGTATTGCTGGTGTTAAGGGTTTCATATAATTTCTTCTGCTCATACTTTTCTATCTCAGTATTAAGATTCTGTATTATGTAAAAATGGGTGTATATACCAAGGAATGCAATTAGAAATAATGAAACAAAAACGCATATAAAAAATATCTTAAAAAACAGACTTCCGGATATATGTCTTCTAAATTTTTTAAACAGCTCAGAAAATCTCATATACTTAATTCCCCTTCTAATTATGGGTATTTTGTAACTATATATGTTGAATTAGAAATTCAAAAATATATAAACACGAATTGGTGCACGTGCCATTTGTTTTGGCATAGCCCTGAACAGGCACATGTGCAATATAAATTGAAAAAGAAACGGCTGACAAATATCACCAAACATAATTAAATTCTTTTTCAATTTATATATATGAGCCATATTAAATGTATTTAAATAATTACTTGGTACGTTAAAACGATATGATTATTATAGCATAAATTGTTTATGCTTACAATAAGGCGAGACAGTGAACACGCTGAAAAAAGTGCAAGTTGACTTTGAACAGAGGGTTTAGATGTTGCGTAAATCTTAATATATACAACACGCTGCAAAAAAATGCAACAAACCAGATCCTATTACCGAATAAATAGCTTTTCTAACTTAATTTAAAATTTATATATGTAACAGGGTCTTAAGTATTGCAACTTGAATAGATAATCCCGATTGTTATAATATGATTATCACACAGAAAGTCACGAAGTGACTTTCTGATGGAAATTAAGA
>DAIPML010000094.1:0-11313 GCA_036768735.1 Clostridiales bacterium
GTTCTTTCTTCGGTGGGGGTAGAGTCCCCCACCGAAGCCCAATGCGTATTTTACTACGTAAAAACGCGTGATGTTTAGCTACAGCTGAACGAGTTCACTTCTACGTATTCCCATGTAAAGAAGCGCCAGATATTCGAATATCTTTTACTCACCACCTGTTGTGAGAAGTATGTACCCGCCACCAAGCATTTTTCAACCACTTGGTTAAAAATATGCGAAGAGGTGGGGGACATCTAAGCCTTGTTATTATTAGCCTTTATATATAATTTACTCAACTTTCTAACTTACCCAAAATCAAATCTTATTTACACGTTAAAGCAAATATACACACGCTTCTTCATATTATTTCTATGAAATTCGTGATATACTACTAAGTATAAAATAAGCTGTTAGCGCATTTTACTTTACAGAGAGGGAGTTATTTATGAAGAAATTTATGAATGAGGATTTTATGCTACAAAACAAGACGGCAAAAACTTTATACCATGAATATGCTAAAGATATGCCGATTATTGATTATCATTGTCACTTGAGCCCTAAAGAAATTGCTGATAACAAGAAATATAAAAATATTACCGAGATATGGCTTGGAGGAGATCATTATAAATGGCGTGTGATACGTGGTAATGGTGTTTTGGAAAAATACATTACAGGGGATTCGGATGATAAAGAAAAGTTTATGAAATGGGCGGAAACAATGCCTTATATCATGGGAAATCCGCTATATCATTGGACTCATCTTGAGCTTAAACGTTATTTTGGTATAGATAAAATATTATCACCTCAAACAGCGGAAGAAATATGGGAAAGATGTAATAGCCTTCTTCTATTAGATGAATTTTCAGCTAGGGGATTCATTCTGCGCTCTAATGTGGAGAGTATATGTACTACCGACGATCCGGTTGATAATCTTGAATATCACCGTTCTCTAAAAAATGATAAAAGCTTTCCTGTTAAAGTACTGCCGACATTCAGACCTGATAAAGCGTTGAATATTAATCTGGATGGTTTTTCAGAATACGTTCAACTACTGAGTAAAACTGCCGATTGCGATATATCTTCCATAGAAGATATAAAAAAAGCATTAAGTGCAAGGATAGATTATTTTCATGACAATGGATGCAGAATATCAGACCATGCATTGGAATATTCAATATATCATGATGCTGATGGAGCTGAATTGGAGAGAATATTCAGGAAAGCATTAAACGGAGAAAACGTTGACCAGATTGGTGCGGATATGTATAAAACGCATTTGTTGGTATTTCTCGGACGTGAATATGCCAAAAAGGGTTGGACAATGCAGCTTCATATGAGCACTATTCGCAACAACAATACACGGATGTTTAAAGAACTTGGACCGGATACAGGTTATGATGCTATGGGAGACTCGCATCAAGCAAAAGCATTGGCTCTTTTTCTAGATGCTTTGGATAGGACGAGTGAGCTTCCAAAAACAATCCTGTACAGCTTAAATCCCGGTGATAATGATATTTTAGCAACAATTATGGGATGTTTCCAAGGAGGTGGAATTCCGGGAAAGATACAGCTTGGCTCTGCGTGGTGGTTTAACGATCACAAAGAGGGGATGGAAAAGCAGATGATTGCTTTAGCAAATCAAGGTCTTTTAGGAAGATTTATTGGCATGCTGACCGATTCCAGAAGCTTTCTATCATACACCAGACATGAATATTTCAGGCGTGTTTTGTGTAATCTCATTGGTCGTTGGGCTGAAGATGGCGAAGTCCCTGATGACATGGATTTGCTGGGCAATATGGTACAGGAAATTTGTTATTACAATGCCAAAAATTACTTTGAGTTTTAGTAAATAAAAAGGGAGACACGAGGCAGTGTCTCCCTTTCACTTATATGCACAGCATTTATAGCATGACGCGAGGCTGCATAACCCAACATTACGTTTTTTTGTGGAGTTGCTCCTAATTCGATCATCTTCATATAATGCATCAGATGCCTTACTGACTAGAGTCTCTTTGTTCAGACAGATCGCCCACTTTGTTATTCAAATATTTTGTAAATTTATATTGAATATCTTTATATGTTTGCAAATCACCTATTGATACTGTTTCCCATCTTTGTTCCTCATCCAAGTTACAAAAATACTTATCTGCAATATGAGATTTGTTGATTTTTGTAACATAAGCCTCTGTACAATATGGTAAGAGCTGTGTGTATATCGATTCTCCACCTATTACAAAAACATCGTCAGAATTATACTTGTTTAGTTTCTGAGTTAATTCAGCTAATGAACGGCATATGGTTAGATTTTCATTTGTAAACTTCGTATCCTTACTTAGTACAATATTAGTTCTATCTTTCAGAGGTTCTTTTCCTGGCAATGATTCAAATGTTTCTCTACCCATTACTACTACTTTACCTAAAGTCATCTGCTTGAAAAACTTCATATCTTCAGGTATTCTCTGCAGTAAGTTACCTTTACATCCAATTCCCCAATTTAGATCAACTGCAACAATAGCTTTCATCTTGTTCTCCTTTTCTTAAATAGCAACAGGAATATTTTTTATCTGTGCTCCACTCTGATAGCACTCTAACACAAAGTCCTCAACTTTAAAATCGTAGAAATCCTTTTTATCTGGATTAATCAGTAATTTCGGTGCTGGATATGGAGTCCTCTGTATTAGCTCTGTAATTAACGGTACATGCCTATCATATATATGTGCATCAGCAATAACATGTACAAATTCCCCAACTTCAAGATTGCTTACCTGAGCCAACATATGCATAAGAATTGCATATTGAGATACATTCCAATTATTTGCAACTAAGATATCTTGAGAACGTTGATTAAGAACAGCATTTAGTTTTCTACCAGTAACATTAAAAGTCATACTATATGCACAAGGGTATAAGTTCATTTCATGCAAGTCACTATGGTTGTACATGTTAGCAATAATCCTTCTACTATATGGATTATGCTTTAAGTCATAGATAATTCTATCTACCTGGTCAAACTCCCCTTCACGATACTTATGCTTAATTCCTAACTGATATCCATATGCCTTACCTATTGAACCTTCTTCATCAGCCCAGCTATCCCAAATGTGGCTATTAAGATCTTTTATATTATTCGATTTCTTTTGCCATATCCAAAGCAATTCATCAATTGCAGCTTTCAGATTTGTTGGTCTTAAAGTAAGAATTGGAAATTCCTCAGATAAATCATATCTGTTAACAACAGCGAATTTCTTAATTGTATGGGCAAGGGTTCCATCAGCCCACTTAGCTCTTACAGTCTCGCCTTCAGAAGAAATTCCGTTTTCAAGGATATCCTTACACATTGTGATAAAAATATTATCCGCTTTACTCATAGTAACTTACCTCACTTATCATCAATTGTTTATCAAATTCCTAAGACCCCCACTTCTATAAGTGGGGATTCCTTGTTCTTTCTTCGGTGTGGGTAGAGTTCCCCACCGAGGCCCCGATGTTAAGCTTCAGCTGAACGGGTTCACTATCTTGAATCCAAGGTACCAGCGTTTCAAAACACTACTAACAAGCTTAGGTGGGAAACTTGAGTTGCTAATTAATCCGTTTTCTTGACTTTCTATTAAAATGTTTGTTACAATTATACAGATTATATTACACTTTATATAAGGTGTCAAAGACGTATACCAATATAATTTTGAATAAATAAAGTAGGTGCAATGAAAAGACCACCTATAAATGTGATACAGATTAATGAAGTGTATTTTTAGCCTATGGCTAAAAAACACATGTAGCCTAAGGCTACAGATTAATGAAGTGTATTTTTAGCCTTAGGCTAAAAAACACTTATTGATAAGGTTAATAATGCTTAGAGCATGCATATAATACATACGATTGGAGGTATAGGCATGGGAAAAGAATTAATTAAAGTAAATGTAGAAGGTAAAGAGAAAGAAATTATTAAGGGAACCGCGCTTGAAGATATTAAAAAGGATTTTGAGAGAAGTGAGAAGGGAATTATTGTTGCTGGTATTGTAAACAATGAAATTAGAGAGTTGACATACCCCATAAATGGAAGCTGCAGCATAAATTTTGTCAATTTATCTTCAGCTGATGGCATCAGGATCTACCGCCGCAGTCTTATATTCTTATTAGTAAAAGCATTTCATGATATTTTTCCTGAGGATGAAATAGAAATTTGTCATTCTGTCAGTAAAGGGTTGTTTTTCGAATCCTCACGCCAACAGCTTAATGCTCAGGAGGTTCAGCAGGTTGAAAATCAAATGCATAAGCTTATTGAATTGGATTTACCCTTTGAAAAAGAAACAGTACCCTTAGAGATCGCCAAACAACGACTTTTAAATGATAACAGGCTTGATAGATACGGGGCAATAAAGTATCGCACAAAATCCTATGCCAGCTTTTACAGGCTTGATGATATGGAAGATTATTTTTATGGATATATGGTACCTTCCACTCGCTATTTAACCTTGTTTGCACTTGAATATGACAATGATGGCATTGTGCTAATTTCACCCAGTATTAATAATCCTTCAAGGCTTGAGAGTCACAAAATTCCTCAGAAACTGTTTCAGATATTCAGTGAATACAGGCAATGGGTGAATATTCTTGGTGTCGATAATGTAGGAAAACTTAATGATATAATTGAGAATGGCAAAGCGAATGAGTTTATCAGGATTTCGGAAGCACTTCATGAGAAAAAAATCGCTCGAATTGCGGACATGATAAATGACCAGCGAGAAAAAATAAAAGTAATAATGATTGCAGGGCCATCATCTTCAGGAAAGACAACCTTTGCACAAAGGCTTTCTATTCAACTTAAAGTAAATGGTCTTATACCGGAAAATTTATCATTGGATGATTATTTTATTAATAAGGTTAATACGCCCATAGATGAGTTTGGAAAACCCGATTATGAAGCACTGGAAGCCATTGATTTAAAGCTCTTTAATGAGCAGCTCAATGATTTAATCAATGGTAAGGAGGTTGAACTCCCAACATACAATTTTATTACAGGAAAACGAGAATATAACGGTAGAAGTCTAAGCCTTAAAAATGGGCAGGTGCTGGTAGTTGAAGGCATTCATGCATTGAATCCTAGGCTTACCTCAGAGGTTAATGATGACAACAAATTTAAAATCTATATAAGTGCGATTACCTCCATGAGAATTGACAGACATAACAGAATTCCGACCACGGATTTGAGGTTTATCCGTAGAATAGTACGAGATTTTAGGTTTAGAGGATGCCCTGCTGAAAGAACTATTGGCATGTGGCCGTCCGTAAGGCGCGGTGAAGAGAAAAATATTTTTCCGTTTCAGGAGGTTGCGGATGTGATGTTTAATTCCTCACTGTTATATGAATTAGGAGTCTTAAAGCAGTATGCCATGCCTCTTTTAAAAGGGATTGATACGTCTCAGCCTGAATTTTCCGAGAGCAGACGGCTTATTGAGTTTCTGAGTAATTTTTTGGACTTCGAAAGTGATGAGATCCCCTTTAATTCAATACTTAGAGAGTTTATTGGAGACTCTATTTTTTTTAAGTAGTTCACATCAAGAAAAGAACGAATTTAATAAGGATAAACCTTTTGTGTACTGGTATACTCTTTTTAATATATTGAATCCTGCAATTTTTCATTAAGCTGAGTTATTGCAGTAAAACAGTGAGAGATATTAACTTATAGCCAAGAATAACTTTCATGATAATTTAACAGAAAGGTTGATTAATTAATGGGTGATAGAGTCGATTTAATTGCTACAGCATTGTTTGGGGTAGAGGCTGTTGTTGCAAGAGAGCTCAGGCATTTGGGATATGATGATATTAATACTGAGGATGGTAAGGTGACTTTTAAAGCTTCCGTGTCGGATATATGTAGGGCTAACCTTTGGCTTCGCTGTGCCGACAGAGTCTTTTTGAAAATGGGTGAATTTGAGGCAGCCACATTTGACCAGCTTTTTGAGGGTACAAAGGCTATTCCGTGGGAGTGTTGGCTTCCGAAGGATGCAACATTTCCTGTGACGGGAAGCTGTATAAGGTCAACTCTTATGAGCATTTCAGACTGCCAATCCATTATAAAAAAGGCTGTAGTTGAAAGGCTAAAGGCTCATTATAAATTAAATATATTCCCTGAAACCGGTCCAAGATATAAAATAGTGTTTTGGATACTGAAGGACAAGGTTATATTGGCAATGGATACATCCGGGGACGGGCTCCATAAAAGGGGCTATCGCCGAAGAACAACCTTAGCACCCTTAAGTGAAACTTTGGGGTGTGCCCTTTTATATATAAGCAGATGGACACCTGAAAAAGCCTTTTTGGATCCATTCTGCGGCTCAGGCACGCTGCCTATTGAAGCTGCCATGATTGGTCTTAACATGGCTCCCGGTCTTAGCCGCTCCTTTGATTCCCAATACTGGCACAATGTAAAACCTGACTTTTGGGAAATGGCTGTTGAGGAAGCTTGCGATAAGGCAACTCCTGATAAAAAGCTAGAGATCTTCGGGTATGACTTTGACGAGGATGCAATTAGCGCCTGTCGCTTTCATGCGAAAGAAGCAGAGGTTGAAACGGCAATTCATTTCCAGGTTAGAGACATGAAAGAAACGTCGTCGCGCTTTTATTATGGTGTTGTTGTAACTAATCCGCCATATGGAGAACGTATGGGAGATAAAGCTGATAATGCAGGTTTATACAGGGATATGGCAAACACATTTAAAAACAATTTAGATACTTGGTCTTATTACATCATTTCTTCAGATCTGGAGTTTGAGAAACACTTTGGCAGACCTGCAGATAAAAGAAGAAAGCTGTATAATGGTGGAATCCTCTGTTATTTGTATCAATACTACGGTCCGAAGCCTCCTAAAGCCAAAGATGAATAATCGGCGCTGAGGGGGAGTACACAGGATTCTGAGCATCCTGAGGTGTGAACCATAATGTTACCGAAAGAAAAAAAGTGGCGCGAAGCCACTTTTTTTAGTACCTTATTGCTGTAAAACATCAAATAAAAACAAGAATTTGGCGGGTTTTGCAGCTGTAATGATCTGCTATTTGGTTGTGGGTGAAGCCCACTTTAGTATGCGTAGAATGGGGTAGGAGTAGGCGCCTGAGTAGGCTCAGCAGGTTCAAGCTGATCGTCAGGTACTATTGCTGCTCCGGAGCTTGAAAAGCTGTCGTGTACAGTGCAATATTCCCCCTCATATATTTCGTAGATCCAGTCTTGCGGATACGGATCTGTGGGGAATAACGGTTTATATTCAACAGGTCTTCTAATAAACACTCTCTCAGTAACTGTTTCAACAGGACAGTATTCATTTGCAAGGACAGGTCGTCCGAATTCATCTTTGCATGCGCTGCAAACACTGGCTTTATAGTGAACGTCACATACATCACCATAATCAGGTTCGGTATCATCAATAAAATACTCTTCAGAAACACGAGAACCCCTTGGATCCTGTTCGCACAAGCTTGTTGCAAGCTTGCCGGAATCCAGGCAAATTTTACGCTTAATAATATTAGCGGGTACTGAATCGAAAAATTGTTTCGGTTCAAGATCCTCATGAATTTTGGTCATAACAGCGTTCCATATTTTCAGGGCATTTGAATATTCAGGTCTGCTTAGTGATACGGGAACCCGTACATTATCATATCCGAACCATGTGGCAGCGCTATAATAAGGAGTAGTTCCGCAAAACCATTTATCAATGTATCTGTCTGAGGTTCCTGTTTTTCCTGCTGTAGGAATATCAACACCATTTTTGTTCTTAATGCCGTAACCTTTTGCTGTACCGATGTTGACAACATCCTGAAGCAGATTATTCATGATAAAGCTTGTTTGCTCTGAATATACTTTTCTTCCGTCAGGTATCTTTTCCAAAACTATGTTGCCATTATAATCTTCGATCTTTGTATAATAATATGGTTCCCAATACAAACCCTTGTAAGCAAATACAGAGTATGCGGATGTCATTTCAAACGGACTCATGCGGTTTGTAAAACCACCCATTGAAATAGAAATAATGCCCTCATCTTCCCAACGGGGAAGACCGACTTTTTCCATATAAGTTAGCGCTGTCTTAAAGCCCGTAAAATCACGAAGTAAAAGAGCTGCTACAACGTTACGTGATTGCACAAGACCGGTATGAACAGTGGTAAGACCAAAATTGGTTTTTTCAACATTCTGCGGATATATCTGCTGTCTTTCCTTCTCGGGTATAGAGTGATCGTTAAGGCGCATATGCTGAGGCACATCATCCACAAGGGTTGCAGTAGTAATAAGCTTTGCTTCTATCCCCGGGGCATATACCAGCAAAGGCTTGATGCTTGAACCGGGAGAACGGTACATTTGGGTCGCTCTGTTGAATACGCTTCCTTTTTTTTCACCGTAACCACCGTATAGTCCACATACAGCACCGGTGGTGGGATCCATAACAACCATAGCAGACTGTGGAATTTCCCCGCGTAGTTTTGCTTCCTCGTTAACTTGCGGGAAATAAGTCTCATCGGTAAAAACAGTATCAAGAGTTTCCTGCACTTTAGGAACAAGGGTGGTATATATTTTAAGACCTGAATTATAAAGCATGTCTTCAGCTGTTTGAACACTAACACCTTTATATTCACTTAAATCCTGAATTACAGATTTTATTACCTCGTCAACAAAATAAGTTTGAATACTTGTTTTTGTTACCTTACCGGCACCGGGATTAAAAATGAGTTTTATATCCTCCTGCATTGCCTGCTCATGTTCTTCCTGTGTTATAAGTCCTTGCTCAAGCATGAGACCAATAATCATATGAGCCTTCTCAATATTCCTCTGTTTGTTTTCCTCTGTATTTGGCATATACTGGGTAGGATATTGAGTGACGCCGGCAAGGCTTGCGCATTCTGCAAGGGATAGCTCCCTCACATCCTTTCCAAAATAGGCCTGAGCTGCGGTTTCAATGCCGTAAATAGTACTTCCCAATGGAACGGTATTCAAATAACGGGTAAGGATATCCTCTTTTGACAAACCATCACGCTCAAGCTTTAAAGCTTGCCAAACCTCCTGGATTTTCCTCTTTGGTGTAACATCCGTATTTCCGGTCAGATTTTTAACCAATTGCTGTGTTATGGTGCTACCGCCCTGAATATTGTCATCCTGATTTAATAATTTTGATTTAACGGTAATATAGGTTGCTGATAAAAACCTTCTAAAGTCTACACCCTTATGCTCCCAAAAACGCTTGTCCTCCACGGCAATATAAGCATTTATCAAGTTGTTTGGTATCTCTGCAAATTCGATCCGGACACGGTTTTCATCACCCTTAAGCTCAGCAAGTACTTTGTTTTCACTGTCGAATATAAAGGTGTTATATTTTGTAGTCTGAAGATCTGAGGCGTTTAGTACAGGTGTGGTTTCAATATAACCATAGATAAGACCTGCCCCTAAGCCGGCTCCAACAAAGCATACCAGAATAACAAGCAGCATGACGAGCTTTATGGCTCCCCAAAGTACCTTTAGAGAATAAAGCAGTGCATTTACAATCGGAGATTTTTTCTTCGGGCTTACAATATCGGATTTAATCTTTTCTTTTTTAGTTTTTTTATTAGTTTTTTTCATTGGAATTCCAAGTTCTTTTTGCTTGGGCTTTCTAAGCCTTTCTTGTATTGGCTTTGTTTTTTTAGATATAAAATCAAAAAACTTCATAATAATTAATCATCCTCCAAAAAGGAAAATTCGATCTGCATATCTATGTATCCAAACTCCTGTGCAGAGCGCATTTTACAATGAATCGCACCAGAAAGTCACTTTGTGACTTTCTGGATGATGACCCTATTATAACATAGATTTTATCATACAAAAGTTTTTTTTCAATTACGGCTGGTACTTCTGGAAATAATTCATTATAATAGGGTTATCCGTGAAGCGTAGGAGAAGTAGTCATTAAAGAAAGGATGAAAAAATTGAAGGACACAAATATTTATGATATTTTAAAGGAACGCGGTTTTATTGCGCAGGTTACTCAGGAGGAAAAAATAAGGCAGTTATTAGGCAATGAAAAGGTAACCTTCTATATAGGGTTTGATCCTACGGCTGACAGTCTTCATGTAGGCCATTTTCTTCAGATGGTTGTAATGTCTTACATGCAAAAAGCAGGTCACAGACCTATCGCTATTTTAGGTGGCGGAACTGCAATGGTAGGGGATCCTACAGGTAAAACAGATATGCGTAAAATGCTTACGCAAGATGAAATCGAGCATAATGCAAATCAATTTAAAAAGCAAATGCAAAACCTTGTTGACTTTAATGAAAACAGGGCTTTGATGGTAAATAATGCAGATTGGCTGTTGGATTTAAAGTACATTGATTTTCTCAGGGAAATTGGAGTTCATTTTTCTGTGAATCGTATGTTGACAGCTGAGTGTTTCAAATCTCGACTCGAAAAGGGATTATCGTTTATTGAGTTTAATTATATGCTCATGCAAAGCTATGATTTCCTTAAATTGTATAGAGATTATAACTGCAAGCTTGAGCTTGGTGGTGATGACCAGTGGAGCAATATCCTTGGAGGTGTTGATCTGGTGCGCCGTGTCGAGAGTGAAGAGGTTTTTGGCATGACATTCCAGCTACTGACTACCAGTGATGGAAGGAAAATGGGAAAAACGGAAAGAGGTGCTGTGTGGCTCGATCCTGAAAAAACTCCACCGTATGAATTTTATCAATATTGGAGAAACATTCATGATGCCGATGTTATAAAATGTCTGAAGCTTTTAACATTCGTACCGATGGACAGAATAAACGAGCTTTCAGAATTAAGGGACGAGGAAATAAACAAGGCAAAAGAGGTACTGGCCTTTGAAGTTACTAAAATAGTTCACGGAGAAGAAGAAGCTACTAAAGCACAGGAATCTGCGAGGGCATTGTTTGCCGCAGGAGCTTCATCCGAGGATATGCCGTCTACTGAAATTCTATTGTCCGATTTGAAGGATGGAATGGGGATTTTGGATACTTTAATTTTCGTCGGATTAATTCCTTCCAAGGGTGAAGGCCGCAGGTTGATACAGCAAGGTGGGTTATATATCAATGGAGAGCGGGCAGATGATCCGAATATGACCATTACGGCAAAGAATTTTAATGAAGGTGAACTAATAATTCGCAAGGGGAAAAAAGTTCACCACAGGCTGTATATAGGTGATTAAAATTGATTTTTCTTCAGAAACTCACAGCGAGAAAATGTGCATAATTACCAAATACACTTAGACCTCTGCTTGTGATGCTTTTTTAATGGAGTGGCATGATAATTGTTTATGTTGAAAAAGATAGATTGTAGTAACTTCAACACAATCTAT
>DAIPML010000095.1:0-11294 GCA_036768735.1 Clostridiales bacterium
CACAAAACGATTTGGGACTAATAGAATTACAATTAAGAATTGATTTTATAAAATCCCTAAAAAAATAATATTTTGATTTACTTTTAGCCTGTATCATATAACGGTATGGGCTATTTTTTTATGCCCATTTTTAGAAAGGAAGTGACCCTTTGCAAATAAACGAAACCCTGATAAATCAATGCTTGATGGAGCTAAATCATAACTCCAGCACCAAGCAGAAATATAAAGATTATTACGAAGGCAACCATAGCATTTTAAAGAATTATGATATGCAGGATAGTAGAAGTAACCGCAAATTGATTTTCAATTTTCCCCGGAAATTCGTAGATAACGAAACAGGCTACCTGTTGGGCAAGCCTGTTAATTTTATATCCAAAACCTATGACAGTAATATCATTGACTGCATCGACAGAAACACCAGCCATTGGGACAAGGAGCATAATATTAATCTACGTAAGCAAAGCGAAATCTATGGCGAGAGCTATGAGCTAAACTATATCAATACCGAGGGAGAGTTCTGTGCGACAGTCCTGACTCCGCTGGAATGCTATCTTTTGGAGGACGGTACTGCTGAGAGGAACAGTCTGCTGGCAATTCATAAATTCAAGAAAAGGTTCGATGATACTGCATATCTCGATGTATATACAGATTATGATATCTTGCACTACAAAATAATGGGCGGCGAACTACAGCCAATTGGAAGTCACAGTCATATCTTCGGCAGAGTGCCGGTTACCGTCTGCCCGGCTAACAGTGAGCGTAAAAGTGGATTTGAAGATGTAATCAGCCTGTTTGATGCATATAACGCCTTAAATTCCGACTTGGTTAATGAAATAGCCGATCATAGAAATGCTTACCTGATCATTGAGAATGCCAAGATTGAGGAAGAAGACTTACTCAAAATGAAGTCTATGGGCATTATACAGGTGCCCAAGGGTGGAGCGGTAAAATGGCTGACCAAAGATATTAATGATTCGTTTGTGCAAAACGAGTTGGAGAATATTGAACGTAAAATATACGATATGATGGATGAAGTGAATTTTAATGAAAATTGGGCCAGCAACACCTCATCCCTGGCACTTCGCAATAAACTGCTGAATCTTGAAAACCGTGTAGCTATGCGTGAAGCCTTTATGGAAAAGGTAATTAAGGAAAGAATTAAGAATCTATTTATCTTTGTTGCCAAAAAAGAAGGCCGGGTCTTTGATTACAGAGATGTCGCAGTGAAGTTTACCCGAAATCTGCCTACCGATCTGGTTGGTTTGGCCGATGTAATAGTAAAACTCAAAGAGGTATGCTCACAGGAGACATTAATTACAATCCTTCCATTTATAGAAAATCCAAAAGTTGAACTGGATAAGTTTCACGCTGAACAGCAAAGAAAAAATGCCACACCAGAAAGCATTTCTACAATCCAGAACCAAGTGATTATTTAACAACAAAATATTGACGATTTTAGCCCTTGTTTTGAGCGAGGTAGGGTAAATATACTACCTCTGCTTTTTGACGGCCTTATATCGCAAATTTAAAAATTAGAAATTGAAATAAAATATGCCAATAACGCAGTAATATTGGGAATTATAGCTCCTTTGGCTTATAAATTAATTTGCCCGTTTTTAAGGGGGATAGGAGGTGCAGTATACCTGGCAAGAATAAGTAATTCGCAAAAAGAAGAAATGATCTTCTGGATCAACAGTGAGGGGAATATTCAATACCATCCAAAATGCGAAAGATGCAAGCATGAATGTAAACAATCGTTCAGATGCAAAGAAGTCATTTGTCCTCGCTATGAGAGAAGATAAAAATATGTCCTGAGCATGACTTTAAACTGCTCAATAAGCGTTTCTGGTTCGAATGAGTCAGGAGGGCAAATTTGAGAGGAGAATATATATGAATTTTGAGGAAGTAAAAAAGTATATCGATGAAAACAAGGGCGACAAGGAACTGGCAGCATATCTTCAGGGCTTAATGGGTGTTGAAGGGATGCAAAAGTATCTTGCTGAAAATGAGGATGGCAGAAGGTGGCTGGATGCTGAAAAGGATAAGCATCTCGACAAAGGTTTAAAAACCTGGAAGGACAACAATCTGCAAAAGGAAATTGACAAAAAGATTAATAAGCTATATCCGGAGGAATCTGAGGAAAAGAAGCAGCTACGAGAACTTAATGCCAAGATTGAAAAAATGGAGACTGAAAAGCAAAGGGAAGTCTTGAAGAATAAGGCTTTGACCATTGCTGCCGAAAAGAAGCTTCCTATTACTAATATAGTTGATTTGTTTATTTCAGATAATGAAGAAGCCACTGTTTCCAATATTGGCAGGTTTGAAGAAATATATTCTGCATCGGTACAGACTGCGGTTGAGGAAAGATTGAAGTCAACCGGCTATACCCCACCTAACAATACTAATCAGAATAATCAACCTAAAAACCTGAATGATGCTTTAAAGGACTATTACTCAAAGCAATAATAATGCGTAAATTGAAAGGAGAATGATTTATATATGGCGATAACACTAGCACAGGCAAAATTAAACACCCAGGATGATATTCAGGCAGGGGTAATTGATGAATTCAGGAAGAGTTCATTTATATTAGACAACATCACCTTTGATGATGCTGTAACCCCAGGAACCAATGGAGCAACTCTCACCTATGGATATACGAGGCTTATAACTCAGCCAACAGCTGCATTTAGGGCAATAAATAATGAATATACTGCCCAAGAAGTAACCAAAGACAGATACACAGTTGAACTAAAGCCTTTTGGTGGTTCCTTTGCAATAGATAGGATAGTTGCAAATACTGGAGGTCTAGTAGATGAAGTGAATCTCCAAGTCCAACAGAAGGTCAAAGCAGCCAGGGCATTATTCCACGACACATTTATCAATGGCGACTCAGCTGTGGATGCCAATTCATTTGATGGATTAAACAAAGCAATCACCGGTTCTAGCACTGAGTATCATGCCGCTGCTTCCATTGATCTTTCAACTTCTGCGGCACTGGACACCAATTACAAGCAATTCTTGGATTTGCTTGACGAATTCCTATCCAGTCTTGATGGTATACCTACATTTCTGGGCGGGAATTCAAAGCTCATTACCAAAATTAAAGCTGTAGCCAGAAGAGCCGGATATCTCACTCAAAGTGAGGATGCTTTTGGCAAGAAAGTAGATGCATATGATGGAATTGTCCTGGTTGACCTGGGTGCAAGGGTAGGAAGCAATAATCCGGTCGTATCAATTGTTGATACCAGGAAACCTAATGGTACCGATACTGTCACAGGATTGACTGATCTGTATGCCGCAAGATTGGCGTTGGATGGCTTCCATGCAGTATCTCTTGCTAATCAGGACTTGGTGAAAATATGGTTACCTGACTTCACTACTTCCGGCGCAGTCAAGAATGGAGAAGTTGAGATGGTGGCAGCTGTGGCATTAAAGGCAACTAAGAGTGCTGGAGTATTCAGAAATATAAAAGTAGCTTAACGGAGGTAAATTGATGGCGAAGATATACTGTAACAACAGCCAATATAACGGTATATCCGCAGGTGTAAACTTTGTCAACGGGGTGGGAGTCACTAACGATTCCCACCTCATTTCTTGGTTTACGGAAAACGGGTACGCCATAATTGAAGATCCCCCCAGAGAACCAGGGGATTATGACGAGATGAATTACAAAGATTTAGTTGAACTGGCTAAACAGCGTGGATTCAATGCAATCGGATATAAAAAGGAGCAGCTTATTCAATCCTTAATAGCCTTGGATCTCCAAAATGAGAATGAAATGGAGGAGTAGCTTATGCTGGAAGTCGTAAAAATGTTACTTGGTATTGATGCGGCTGATACATCAAAGGACGGAATCTTAAATCATTTTATTACCCAAGCAATAAAAATAGCTCTGGGGTACTGTAATGTTACGGAACTACCGACTGAGTATGATGGCACCATTGCTGATTTAGCAGCTTACCTTTACAACAATAGAGACAGCGTGGGTTACAAGCAAAAAGTGCAGGGCGAAAGAAGTATTACCTATGAGGACGGGGGTATTCCAGAATATATTAAATCAGCCTTGCCGGTTCCCAAAATTAAGGTGGGGTATTAAATATGTTCCATGATACAACGATTGAAATATTGCAAAGTCCAGATGCAGCACCGATCAAAACAATCTATGCAGACGTTCAGCCGTATTCAGCTAAAGTCACTTTCGATTATGGGATAACTTTGGAAATATCAAAAAGAGCTTTCTGTGATGTTGATGAGGAAATTAGTAACGAACCATATTTCAGGATAGATGACGTTTATTACAAAGTTCTGAACGTCAAGAGCTGGAGTGACCACATGGAAGTTCTCCTTTACCAGTGCAAAAGGACGGTGGGTTGATGGAGAGAACTATAGACGAAATGATTGACTTCTTCCTGTTTGAAAAGGGAGAGGATGTGCTGGTTAATAATATCGGCAGCAAGGCAGTAATAATTGATGCAACCGATAAAATAAATATAGATGCCGATAAGATTATCCATTCCAAAATAGAAATAAAGACCGGCGACATTGTTGAATATAATGGCCGGAAATATATAATTACCAGCGAGATTGACAAAAACCAAAATTCCTTCTGCGGTCGTATTAAGCAGTGCAATTATAGAATAGCTTTCAACTTCGGTGGTAACGTAAAGTGGTTTGATGCCTTGATCGAAACTAAAGTTATGGATATCGATACCAATCAATATATGAGTCTTGCGACTGGAACAATAAAGGTTAGCTTGCAGGACAATGCCGATTCACGGGATATATTAATCGGCGGTAGGTTTATCAATACCGGCAGGGCATGGCAGGTTAACGGGATTGATAAAGCAAGCCTTGGATTGATCATACTGACCTGTGGTTTGGTGGCAACTGATTCAAGTGATGACTTGGATTCTGGAATTGCCAACCGATGGCAATATGAGAGCACTCATACATATGTTTTAAGTATTGATAACGGTGTTTCTATGGATGTGCCGCTGAATGACACCGCTCAGCTAATTATTTCGGTCATAGACAACGGAGTATCCATGAACCCACTCCCGTCGTTGACATATATGTCATCAGATTCAAGCGTGGTAGCAGTTGATAATACAGGCAAAATGATGGGGATAAATCTTGGTACAGCTCTGGTTACTTGTGAGATGACCTATGAAAATACTGTTAAAGATACTATTGATATTACCGTAGTAGAGGTTACCACCCATACATACACAATTACCATTACCGGAAGTACAACCATTAAACTTGGGCAAAGTCAGAGCTACGTTGCTCATTTTTACGATAACGGCACTGAAGTGTCCGATAAGTCGGCGGTATGGAGTATTAGGAATGAAGATGGGACTACTTCACCTGCCTATGCAACGATTACCGCAAGCACAGGAAATGGTGCAACCATAAAAGCTAATAGCAGCAGTTCATATGTTAATAAATATGTTGTTCTAAAGGCAACGTTGTCAGATGATGAGGCTGTATATAATGAGTTTTCGGTACAGTTAAAATCATTATTCTAAAAGCGATAGCGGGCTTCATGCTGGCCTTTATACAATTGAATAGTAATATTAATACTTTCGAGTGGGCGTAAAAACCCACTCTTTTTATATTTTAAGAAGGAGAGATAAATTTTTGATAAATGAAAATATGATCAATTACCAGTTGAGTGTACATATTCTGGAATCCTTAAAGAACTTAAGCTTAATAACAGAAGAAGAGTTTACTGCCATAGATCTGGATAATCAAAAATCCTTTCGAATGCAGGAATATTGGGCTTTAACTTGATTAGTTCACCACAGGATTATATCATGACACGACGAAAGGAATATATAGGAAAGGGGAATTCTATGGCAACAAACGTAACGGCCAAAAAGAAGGTTTCATTCATCCCGGCAAAGCCAGTACAGGCAATTAATGGTTTGCCGGAAAATACCAAACTAAGGGTCTGCGCTTACTGTAGGGTAAGTTCAGATAATCCCGAGCAGGATTCAAGCTATGATTCGCAGATTGTTTACTATACGGACTATATAAACAAAAGAAAAGATTGGATAATGGTCGACATCTATGCGGATGACGGTATATCGGGAACATCAACCAAAAAGAGAACTGATTTCAATAGAATGATTCAAGATTGCATGGATGGGAAGATCGATAAAATCATCACCAAGTCCATTTCAAGATTTGCGAGGAATACACTTGATTGCTTAAACAATGTGAGAAAGCTCAAAGAGAAAGGCGTTTCGGTATTCTTTGAGAAGGAGAATATAGACACATTAGATAGCAAAGGCGAAGTTCTGCTAACCATTCTTAGTAGTCTTGCCCAGGATGAGAGCAGGAATATATCCGAAAATTGCAGATGGGGAATCGTCAGGCAATTCGAAAAAGGCAGGGTTCTGGTCAATACAAAAAGGTTTCTTGGTTATGATAAAAATGAAGATGGAGAACTTATTATTAATGAAGAGGAAGCCGAGATAGTCCGTAGGATATACCGGGAGTACCTTGAAGGTAAGAGCTATATAGCCATAGCCAAAGGATTAATGGCTGATGGCATTAAAAATGGTGCTGGAAATAAGAAATGGTGGGATTCTACGATAAGCGGTATTTTAGAAAACGAAAAATATTATGGGGATGTGATTTTGCAAAAAACTATAACAGTTGATTTTCTTAATCATAAGCGAGTTGATAATAAAGGACAGGTGCCGCAATATTTTATCGAAGGAAATCATACGCCAATAATATCAAAAGAAATATTTGATAGGGTTCAAGATGAGAAGGAGCGTAGAGCATCGCTTATCGGTAACCTGGCCGGAGATAGGAATAGGTACACCAGCAAGTACCCGTTCAGCGGCAAGGTATTCTGCGGTAACTGCGGTAATACCTTCAGAAGAAGAACTTGGAACAGCACCAATATATCCAAAAAAGTAGTATGGCAATGCAAGACATACATAAAGGAAGGAAAAGATGCCTGCGATGCAAAAGCGGTGGATGAAGCTGTTTTAATGGATGCTTTTGTTCGAATGTTTAATAGGCTTTATGAAAGCCGGGATGCACTGATAAAAGTATTAACTGATAATTTTGAGAAAACCATTATGAAAAAGTCCAGTGCCAAGGAAATTAAAGCTCTGGACAAAAAGATTGATAAATTAAAAACCGAATTGAAGGGACTTGTACAGTTTCAAGTGAAAAACGGTATGGATGATGAGGTCTACAAGGAAGAGTACATACGGTTATCATCAGAATTGGAGGAACTCCGAAAGCGAAGGGCAGAGTTCGATAGGCAGGATAGTATAAAAGAGGCACTACGACGAAGGGTAAAGCAAATTATACAGGCGATAAACAGCAGGCAGGAACTCCTGCAAGAGTTCGATGAAATTATATTTAATGCGTTGGTAGATAAGATTGAAGTTATCTCACCAACGCATTTTATTTTTGTATTGAAGAGCGGGATGCGAGTTGAGGAAAAATATAACAAGTAGTCTAATTTAGGATATAATTATAGGAAATCTTAATAATATACAGCTTAGCAAGAAAGTATAGTTTTATACAGCATACTGCCAATAAAGCGAGGACTTCATTTCATCATTACTTTTTGTTTGTTTACCGTTGTTAGAAGGGAGAGGATTATCAATGCTGTGTTCTAAATGTGGTTCTGAAAACACAGACGACAGCATGTTCTGCAATAAATGTGGTGCTGGATTAATTGAGGAAAATGCACTTGATAAAACAACTGATTTTGAAGAATTGGAGGAGCAAAAAGAAACATCAAGTAATAAAATAAAAAATTTCGGATATAAGATCAAGAAAATCACGATGGTTGGTTTGACCCATGTGAAAGCATTCATTGAAAAGTTAAAAATTGGATTTGCTCAAAATAAAAAGAAGTATACTGGTTTTTCTATTTTAACTTTATTGTTGATTGTGGGAATAATGGCTGGCGCACTATATTATAATAGTCCAATTAAAAAGATTGAACGTTTATATGATAATGAAGAATATACTCAGGCTCAAGCGGTATATTCTGAGACAATATCGCAAGAAAACGATGTAGGAAATAGGGAAAAATTAAACAGTCACCTCAAGGAATTTTTTAATAAAATAGCTGCTAAAACTTTAAGAGATTACACTGATAAGAAAATTGATTATCAAACAGCTGTCACTGGTCTTAACAATATTAAAACATTTTGGGTAGCGGAGAGTGAGGCTACTACCACGTTAGCTAAAATCGACGCATTAAGAGATTCCAGAAGTTTTTATGAAAGTGGATTAAAAAATATTTCCAACAAAAATTATATTGAGGGAGTAGAAGAATTAGATAAGGTAATTAAAGATGATCCTAATTTTGATGATGCTAAAAAACAAATATCCAAAGTGCTTCCCAATTTTAAAAAGCAAGGGTTACTTGAAGCAGAGAATGCATATAAAAAGAGTGATTATCAAGGTGCACTTAATTCCATCGAACTGCTTTCCAAATATTTCAAAAACGATTCTGAAATAGAGACAAAACTTGAGTTTTACAAAGCCGAAAATGAAAAAGCCATAGAACTTGAAAAACAGAGAAAAGAAGCTAGGAAGCAGGAACTATTAGCAAGGACTACAGCAAACTATGATGATATGAAAGAGTTAACCATAATTGTGCCTAAAGGGTATAGTACTAGATATAATAATGTTTCAGAAGGAATTAATATTTATCCTGAGATAAATATTAATTCATCGGGGAAGGCAAGCTTTTATATTGTCGCTGGCTTTCAGCAATCAGACTGGATATTTTTTAAAAGTATAATATTCGATGCTGATGGAGATAAATTTACATGGAATGCAAGCGGATTTGGGGACACTCAAACACAAGTGATTTGGGGCGGAATTGCAGAATGGATGGGAAAAGCCGCAGCGGATGCAGAAACAGTTGACGCGCTTAAGGAATTTAACTTTGATGATAATGGTGTGTTAAGTAGTGAATTGATTCAACAAATGACAAAGATAAGCAATGCTAATGTAGCTAAAATGAGATTTCAAGGTCAAGGTTACAGAGACCACGTGCTTACAAATAATGAAAAGGAAAACTTAAAAACATTTATTGAGCTATATGGTTGCTATGAACATTAAAGAAATTTATTAAGCATATGGTAGTCTTCCTATTGCGAAATGAGTATAAATACATTTAAATTTTGAAGATCGGATTTGAAAACATGAGTTTTATTACAAATGAACAAATAATGGGTGCTTTAAGATTTGTTCGGACTAGTCACGAAAAAGTTAATGTTTTCGTTATTTCTCATATGGCCGGTGTAAAATTAGCAGAGGTTGATATGCTAATCAATGCACTTAAAGATAAGGGTTATATCAGGCAGGATAGCCGCGATGATTCTGGCGCATATGATCCTTTTTCATATTACTATACGGTACCTGCTAAACGACAAGAAATTGATAATCTTCTGGAAGAAGATAAACGAAAAAGTTTGTTGACTTTTAGTGAAATAGATTGTTTGACAGCCGACTTCGATGATAGAACGCTAATGTGTGTTAAATGTTTAGCAGTTTATAAACCCGGCTTAACCCATTGTAGAAACTGCCTAGGCGGGGTTTATCCTATAGATACCCGGATGCTTGATATCATTTATCATCTTAATAAGAAGGGTTATCAAACTACCAATTGTTGCAGCGGTCATAGTAATGGTGGCTTCAAAATCTATTTAATTATAGGTAATGTAAAGTTTGATGAGGCTTCGATTCCGAAAGGCTATACCATCGATTCCCGAAGAGATAATACTACTCTCAGATCCATTCCATATCACAAGGCAAAAGGTATTAAAACCAAAAAAGCAAGAGAAGCCATAACTACGGCTGAGTTGCAGACTTATAACTGCGAGAATCTTGAAAATTTACGTAGTTGGGTTGTCTCTCTGCCACCCAGGTAATTTATATCTATTGTCCTGTCGGGGGGAACTAATCAATTGGAAAAGCAAAATACTATTAGAAGACTGCCTGGTTCTCCAGATACATATTTATATTCTCTTAACTCGATTTTTGTTTGGGTTAAAAATAATCAACCGGTATCTATTATGTCTCTGGCTATATGGATTCGGAATAATATAGGTTGGCCATCAAGTTATGGGCAAGCTGCATTCTTTATACGCAAAACTTTTCTTAAAAAAACTGCGAATAGCGATCTGATTTTATCCGAATGGGCGAACCAATGGCATAGCATTATAGACTACCGTGTTAAAGAAGAATTAATGTTTGAATTTTTATCTGATAGAATATTCTATTTCGAGGAAATAGTAGACCTTGTTAAGGCAGAACCAAAATCAGCAGAAGACATATTAGATATTGCATCCAATCAATATCCAAAGTGGACTACTCCATCAGTAATAAGAGATCGGCTAGATTGGTTATTGGCGTGTGGAATTGTATATATGAAGAGTGGCAAATATTGCTCGAAACCTATCGTTGATGATGATAAAGATAGTTATGTCAAACAATATATAGAACAGCAAAGTATTGGAGAAAAAGGTGAGCAATTTGCCTTAATGGAAGAAAAGAGACAATTATCAGGTTACCCGAGTTTGTCAAAACGAGTACGGAGAATAAGTGCGTATTCTCCACGGGCAGGATATGATATTCAAAGTTATTTTCCTGATGGGAGATTGAAATTTATCGAAGTAAAAACAACGACGGGGGAATCCCCCTCATTTGAAATTACCGACACAGAGTGGCAAATGGCTTGTAAATTACAAGAAGATTATTTTATCTACCGTATAACTGGGATTAACGATGAGAACCCTACTCTAAAAGTAATATGCAATCCGGCAAACGCACTCAAACGCAAGCCATTAGTTTATAGGGCATATTATGAATCTTCTATTGAGCAACCTGATAAAATTCCATCTGAAAATACCAAAGAAAATCGAATAGATAGTGCTTGGGCAATAGACTTTCCTAAGAAAATTGAATATATAGTTGAGGACAAAGATTTTAGAAGGCCAAACAATATTTCACTTTCCCTTACGGAAAGTCCATTCTCTATTGATATGATGTATTGTTCATTATGTTCTAGGGAAATTGAAACATTTGAAATATCTTCTCGATCAACGATGCGTAGAGGAAACATATGGAATATTGAATTGTGTTCAGATTGCTTATTAAAACTAATGGATCTTCTATTGTAATAGAAAGACATGTAATTAATAAATGTCTACGCTACCTTTATCTTCCTTTTAGCCTCTCGACACAGGTTGAGACCTTGCAGAAGATTATGTTGAATAACCACTATTTTATCTCCAATC
>DAIPML010000096.1:0-11253 GCA_036768735.1 Clostridiales bacterium
TTTTACGAAGTAAAATACGCTTTGGACTTCGGTGGGGGACTCTACCCCCACCGAATCAAGAATAAGGAACCCCCACTTATAGAAGTGGAGGTCTTGGAATTTTGATAAAAAACCGCCTTTGTATTTTTACCAATTATTCTATCTGTGCACTTCTCTTTACTACTAGATAAAGACGTTTTAAATTTATCGTATCCAACAAATTCTTATTTCTTCATGTTGTTCTACCAAATCAAACTCATGATGGTCGGATGATAGAAGAAAAGCATTCCTGAACACTGTCTCACCAAGGGCAATAGAATCTGCAAGAGACATTTTATACTTTGATTTCAGTTTTGCTGCTTCTTCAAATACATCATCTTCAAAAGAATTAATTATGTTAATAGGTTGTCTCTGAATAAGTTTATATGTCTCATCAGCTTTATTTTTTCCTTCAACCCTATATATTCCATAATAAATTTCATATACATTGATTTTATTCATATACACTTCAACTTTTCCATCCAGCGCTTCTCTCAGAACAGCTTCTACACTATCGGCACCTTCTTCATTATTAATAAGCGCTAATAAAGCACATGCATCAAGTACATAAGAATCATTCACCGTTCTATCTCCTTGTCTTGACGTTTTTGATTAATATATTGTTCAGTTGTAAATTTACTTCCCATAAGAAAGCCTCTTAATTGTTTTATTGGATCTTCAACTGTCTTTAGCAGAACACCTTCATTTGTTTCGACAAATTCTATTTTACGCCCTTTAAACTTCTTTGCGATATGTTCAGGGAGATTTAGTTGTTCTGCTTCATAAATTGTTACAGCCATAAAAACATCTCCATTCATTTTGTTATAACAACATTATACCATTTAAAATTATACTCTACTACCCCTTAACTAGCTCCGAAAGATAGACCCTTTAGTGGAGTTATGCTTCCAGCTGTAGATATTTTAAAACTTCTGCTTCTCTTTCTAATTCCCGCATACTATATATGGCTTTTGGGTATTTAATTACTCCGACCACCCTCCAAGACTTCAAGCTTGGAATCATGGCTACTTACCTTGAAATAGAGGTTGTCCATCTTATTATCAATATCATCAAAGCGACTATCATGCTCCCGAAGCTTTTCATATGTTTGTTTATAACCATCGAAAAGAGCATCAAGCTTTTGTCCATGCTCGTTTTCAAGCCTGACAATATCAGTCTTATCAGCCTTTCGTTCGAGTATTTGTTTAATACCTGTTAATTCACCTTTTAGATCTGAATACATTTTTTCCATTAGCTCAAATATTTTATCTTCCACAATAAATCGCCTCCTTGCCAATGAAGATAATTATATCATAACTCATATGGAGAATGTACAGGTTTTTCATAGATTTTACTTTTACCATGATCCGTATTTTCTGTTAGATAAACTATAAATCCACGTTTTTTTAGAGTTTCAGATAATTTCATTAATTCTTCTTTCAACTTTAGCTTACCTTCCTCTTCACTTTATTAATTTTCTTAAACCTATCCATACAGGATGTGAGGGATGTTTCTTCTTTCATTTTTCCATCATTGTTTGAAATTGTACATCCAAAGCTAAGGCGGCGATACTAGTTGATATCTTGTTTATATACTCCTTTTACTACAGATTTCCCTTATTTTATATATTTGCTCTTCTATTTCGTTTTTTGCTTGTTCATTTATATGTTCCAATGACATAACTGGTACGCCAGCACCTATTTTATCATTGTGTCGTCCATATTCAACCGTTATTATGTCAGGTCTGCAATGTTCAAGTATGAAATCTAAAGCCTGATATCCGTTATTGTTAATTTTCGTATGACACATGACAGTATCTTGTGTTGTAATCCATCCGTTGATATGAATCTCTACTGTTTTATCAAGTGGCAGTCGCTTTAAATAATCATAAAATGAGACATCTAACCACCTTGAAGCACAATAGGCATGACTAATATCAAGTAGAAAGTCACAACCACTTTCATGCAATAATAGTGTAATTATTTCTGGTTTTAGTAAATCACCCCACCGTATATTATCGCAGTTTTCAAGAGAGATAAATTGCATATCTTTGTATTTTTCTTTTACGAACCTTGCATTTTTTATGATTATATCCAATGTTCTTTCAAAAGGTGTATCAGCTGGCAATTTTGAAAGAGCTGAGTGAAAAGATAGGCCGGGGGTTTTAGTCATCCGGATTAGCCTTTTTGTAATATCATAGTTAAAATCTTCTTGTAAAGAAATTGATGATAAATCATGCGGTGCTGGATATAATCCATGTAGCAAAATCGGTCGTTTTTCTGTTAATTGATTGCAAAAATTATTAAAATCATTTAAATCCTCCATGATTCCCATTTGGAAACCAAGCCCGGGGTATTTAAAATAATCAATATCAATTCTGTTTTCATCGAAAAGTTGCTCGGTTTCCTGATAATAATTACATGCAATTTTCATCTCTTCATTAGTCCTTTCTGAATATAACTATTCCTTTTTAGTACATTTAGCGACTTAATTTCTATGTGTGATAAAGAATAAATTAATATTTGCAACTTTATCCATGCTCCCAGACTCCCCGCTCATGCTATCGGACGATGTTTGCTTTTTACGAATCTATCATCCAGCCGCTTTTATAAGGTGATGGTTGGTTTTAGTCATCAGTTCGTAGAGGGTCATTTCATCACCCCACTCAACTGTGATCGATAATAATCAAGCCGCTCTTTCGTGGCGTAAGGAATCACTAATTTGGTGATTTCTTCTGCGGTTATACCTAAATTGCATTGAGCCGGATGATGGCAGTTATTAAAAACATCGCAAGAATGATACTCTCCGCACTCCACACAGTTCACATACTCTTTTGTCGAAAGACAAATAAAAGCCTTACAACCTTCCCAATCCTTCCAGACACCTTTGTTTGTCCTGATTGCTTTACACCCCGGACACTTGAATACACCGTCAAACCGCTCAACTTTTTCAGGTATACAATCGTGATAACAAACCCAATTCATATAACCGAAGTTTTCGCTTGCTGTGAAGTTCTTTTCGTCGCAATTTTTACTTCCAAGACACAAATCGCACCGCCAACCGCAGGGGCAACCGTTCGGGTCGATTGTAAGTTGATCGTAAGGACGGCACTGATTAACAGTTGCGTGTTTTTTTAATGCTCTGTAAATATCGTCTAACTCGGTGTCATTTCCAATTCGGAAGTCCTCGTCTGCAATTTCAATTTCAAAAGAACCGTCCCCAAGCGTTATAGCGGCTAACTGTTTACCGCCTGTTTTGAAAACAAGCGAAGATTTGCCGTCCCAGATTTCATCAGCAACATAGAAAAATCGAATATGTCCAAGCAACTTATAAAACGCCGGAAATGCGTCTTTCAGTAACGGCTCTGATTCTTTCGGTGGCGTTAAGATTCTCCCGTCATCTGCTGTTATATGTTTCATGTGCAAATCCCCTCAATTTCCATATTGCCTTTTTACATATGGTAGTATTGCGTATGTCACTTGGTCGGCGGTAATTGTCCGTGTATGAATTTTAGGCGGCCACCCCGCGGTTTTCGTACAAGTAGTAAAGTTTTCGCAATCCCAGCATTTTTCAGTACCTTTTCCTTTTCTGCAATATGCGCTCTCAACAGTACAGTCAGGGAAATGACAGCCATCGCAGTTCTTTTCCCAACCGCTGGCACCATAAACTGCCGAGCAGCACTCCCGCGCATAGTCCATTTCATCGGCACTAAAAGATGTTTGACCTTTGTAATGAACGCACAAATCGCAACGATGTCCGCAATTACTCATATGAATATGAGTTTTTGGCAATGGCTTACGGTTCGGATTTTTCTTTATCATAATCATCTGCTTAACTGCCTCGAGCATTTCTAAATTCTCTACCCGGATTAACATCCACAATCCATCGGGGAGTGCGCGGGAATTGTTATAAAGGTCTTGTATTGCTTGCGGGAATTCGCTAAGCCTTATTTCAAATTTCTCACGTTCAGCTTTACCATAGATAATCTGAAAATCATAATGGTCTTCATGTATGTTGATAGACAAGATTGTTCTTTTACCCTGTCGGAATTTTAAACAATCAATGTCGTAATATTTGCCCGGAATTTCATCGAGTTTATACTTGCCGCGCATGAAACGCATGGTTTCTTCGCTGACTTTTTCTAATTCGGTCATAATGTTTTCCTTTCCGGCGCATATGCACCTGTCACTTCAGTATAATTACGTCCGAGTCGGTCAGTCATCATAATGCAGATTATATAAAGATATGCTCGTATTGCCAGCGTTAAAATTGACAACCCGCCCTGTACAATAATTGCACGGTTCCAATTGGAAAAACGTCGCATAGAAAACACAGGGGGCGTTGTGTGGGATTTTTATATACAGTACATAACTTTACTTTGCGATTTTTTTGTTGCTTTTAAGAAAGGTAATCTGCATATCCTGCTTTTCTACCTTGGATGATAATTCTTTTAGCTGTGATTTGATTTCTTCTTGTCCTTCTGTAAGTTGTTTGTAACCATCGAAAAGAGCATCCAGTTTATGACCATGCTCGTTTTCTATTCGTACAATATCTGTTTTGTCTGCTTTCCGATCAATCTTTGCTTCCAATACATCAAATCTCTTATTAATGTCGGAATACATTCTTTCAAGCAGTTCAAAGGTTTTATCTTCCACAATAATCGCCTCCTTGTCCATGAAGATAATTATATCATAATTCATATGGAGAATGTATCGATTTTTTTATGCTAATTCATTCATAAGTCTAACCATTAGCGGATTTCTTTATGGAGCTGGTGGACGGACTCGAACCCCCGACCTGCTGATTACAAATACTCATTTCAACTTGAATTATCTTATAGTAATTTCTTGTATGTGTTGTTATTAGTACGTTTTCAGGTTTTAACATTTATTAACATACCGCATTTTTTAGCCTTTTTTAGTCCCCATAGTCCCCAAATAGTCCCCAAGAATTATCTCAATAATTTTGACTTACTGGTTCCCCCGGCATAGCCGGGGGTTTATTGTTGTCACAATAAAAGACCTCCTGATATAACAGGAGGTCCATTTCTTTTAGATAAATTATTCGGTAGGTTGGCAATCCTACATCTCTTGAAGACCTATCATTACAATAGGCGTGGCAGCCGCCCGTTCTGCCCTCAAATAATTTATCTACAACTATTTTATCTTTATTTTAGCTTAAATATTACTATTTGTCAAATTTCCACGCTCGGTTTTTTCTTAAATAATCGTTTAACTGGCTATCAGTAATAGGATACATTGTTCTATAAGAAAGATTACCTTTGTTTGAAATTCTTACAGCCACAATTATAGCTCTCCCCATTCTTTTTATAAATTGAATGCTATCATCGTGTGGTGGTAGACCAAGATAATCCGGGTTATCTATAATATTGGTAATATTCTTAAGGCACTCATAATATTCATCGGCTGTTTGAAAATTTCCTTTATGCTTTTCAGTATATTCAATCCTGTTAGCCCATAATAAAATCTTTTTCCCTTTAATTCCATTAAGAAGATTGTTGCCTGGGCTTTTTTCTCTTAAAAACACTGCTTTGCATTCATCTATTTCTCCGACTATTACGAACTTATTATCATCAGAAAACTGTTCTATATCCAACAAATCAGCCATAACAACCTCTTGGTAATAATATTATACAAATTATAGCATACTTTGTAGATATATAAAACATTAAACAGTAAAACTTAAAATCACACGTACTGTCAGCTACTTGTTTTATGCCTTATCTATTCCTAACCTTTTTTATCTTATAGTCCCCAAATAGTCCCCAAAACACTTAAGAAAATAAAAAATATCAAGGGATAAAACCTTAAAACCCTTGATATTACTGGAGCTGGTGGACGGACTCGAACCCCCGACCTGCTGATTACAAATCAGCTGCTCTACCAACTGAGCTACACCAGCCTATATTAATTAATGTTTTGTTGGCGACCCGGAAGGGGCTCGAACCCTCGACCTCTAGCGTGACAGGCTAGCGTTCTAACCAACTGAACTACCGGGCCATTTTTTGAAGCAAGAAGCGGGGATTACATATTACAGTAAAATGTCCTCACTTCACACCTCTTACTTCTATGTGGTGACCCATAGGGGACTCGAACCCCTGTAGCCGCCGTGAAAGGGCGGTGTCTTAACCGCTTGACCAATGGGCCGTGTAAGACCAACGATTTATATTTTAACTGCTACAGGATAAAAAGTCAAGAATAAAATGTTTCCTTAATCAAAATTTTTCGTATTTTTTCTGAGTAGACGCTTCTAACATCACTAAAGGTATTGAAATTTGTGCGTTTTGAGCTTATCCTCGCAATATTGTATTAGTCGATTCAAGCAAACGATTTTAACAAATATATCTGTTTTTGTTGTTTTGGTTGGTTTGGTTGGTTGCTTTGGTTATTTTGGTTGTTTTTACTTTTTTGTCTTCTGCTGTTTTCGCTATTTATCATTTTAAGCATTTGATCATAACAATAGTGGTATATAACCGCACATATAACTGTTATGATCGCATATGGCATATTATTTATTAAATTGTAACAGTAGAGAAGATACAACAATTTAATTTGTTTTCTTTCGTTTTTTGTCTTTACCATTTACGTGATCTATTATATGTTTATCAACACCCTTTTTACCTTTCTTTTTCTCTTTTCCCTCTTTTGTGAGAGCACTACTATTTTTATTAGCTCTTGACGCTTTTTTCTCCTTTTTTTCTTTAGTGTAATCATTAGTGTCTTTATTATCTCCTATCCGTTTTTTACCCTTGTCTTGAGCACGATTTTCTTTGTTTGCCTTTGTTTGCTTTTTTCCCTTGCGTGTAAAATCCATGTCGAAAAATTCATCTGGTATATCCAGATTATATATTTTATAATCATCGGTTAACATAAACTCTATTTGACGGGTTTCAGGACTGGAGCGAACCACCGTTATATCCACAGCATCACCAATACGGTAAATTGCTCCTGTGTGCTCACCTATAAGGCAATATTGCTTTTCATCATAAATGAAATAATCATCATCCATGCTGCTTAACCTAATCAATCCTTCGATTGTGTTATCCAGCTCGATAAACATACCAAATGAGGTTACATTGGCAATGACTCCTGTAAATTGCTCCCCAATATGTTGCTGCATAAATTCAGCCTTTTTCAAGTCGTCGCAGTCCCGTTCAGCTTCTTCAGCATTTCTTTCTCTTTCGGAGCATTGCTTTGTAATTTCAGGAAGAATATCTGCATAATGACGGTTTCTACTTTCGTCAAACTCCCCTTTAATGTATTCTTTCATAATCCGGTGAATGATTAAATCCGGATAGCGGCGGATAGGTGAAGTAAAGTGTGAGTAATAATTCGCAGCAAGCCCGAAATGCCATACATGCTCATCGCTGTACCGAGCCTTTTGCAAGCTCCGCAGCATCATTGTGCTAATAAGTCTTTCCTGAGGTATGCCTTTAATCCTCATAAGAACATCCTGAAGTGCCCGCGGATGAATATTACCTGAGCCCTTGATTCTTTGACCAAAGTTAAAAAGAAATGTATTAAGGCTTGTGATTTTCTCGGGTTCAGGATCTTCGTGTATGCGGTAAACAAAAGGTATGTTCGCCCAATAAAAGTGCTCGGATACTGTTTCATTACATAAAAGCATAAACTCTTCGATTATTTTGTTTGCAATTGTAAGCTGGTATTTCCTTATTTCAACAGGCTTCCCATGCTCGTCTACTATAATTTTTGTTTCCCCAAAATCAAAATCAATTGCACCTCTAATGCTGCGTTTCTTTCCAAGAAGTAAAGCCAGCTCCTTCATATTCCTGAACATGGGAACAAGAGACGTGTAACGCTCAATCAGCTCATTGTCTTGCTCCTCTAATATTTTAAACACATCGGTGTATGTCATACGTTCATCAACATTAATTATACTTTCGAAAATTTCATGGTTTATAACCCTTCCGAGGTTATCAATATCCATCATAACAGTAAAGGCTAAGCGATCCTCCTTCGCATTCAGACTGCAGATACCATTGGATAGCTCCCTTGGCAGCATTGGAATAACTCTGTCCGGGAAATACACGCTGGTGCCTCTTTTTACGGCTTCTTCATCCATTGGGGAATTTTCTTTTACATAGTGTGACACATCAGCAATATGCACCCCTAACCTATAAACACCCTCCTCAGCAATTTCAAGAGAAACAGCGTCATCAAGATCCCGGGCATCTTCACCGTCAATAGTAACCATCAATAAATCTCTTAGATCACGCCTGCCTTTTATTTCTTCAGGAATAACACTTTGAGGCTTATTACTGGCAGCTTCCAAAACCTCATCAGGAAACTCATACGGAATATTATATGTTCGTATGATAGATAAAACATCAACTCCGTCATCCTCAATTCCTCCCAAGATTTCAATGATTTTACCCTCGGCATTTCTGTCCTGCTCAGGCCATCTGGTAATCTCAACAACAACCTTTTGCTTAGGCATTGCATTCATTGATTTATCAATGGGTACAAAAATATCTCCTTTTATTCTGCGGTGATCGGGCACAACAAAACCGAAAGAACCGCTTTTTTCAAACACTCCAACCACTTTATCGTTAGCACGGTGAAGGATTTTTATTACTTCACCTTCGGAGCGCTTGTTCTCGTGCTGCATTTTCGTTATTTTTGCAAGTACGCGGTCTCCATGCATTGCCCCGTTTATATTTTCCGTCTGAATAAATAAATCTTCTTGATCCTGAGCATCCGGCAGCACAAAACCAAAACCTCTTTCGTTACCTTGGAATTTGCCGGATACGATACCCATACGTATTGATGAACCATAGCGGTTTTTTCTGGTTTTAATGATTTGTCCGTCTTCCTCAAGCTCATTCAATATTTGTTCGAACGCTTCCCTGTCTTCATGTGGTACATCCAACACCGTCGCTAGCTCATCAAAAAGCAGCGGATGGTAGGATTTTTCATTTAGGAAACCAAGTATTTTTTCTTTTCTGTTCATCATATAATCATCTCAATCCTTTTGTTAATGTTTTTCTATATAACTCAACTTTTCTCACAGCTTATTTAGTATTTTTAGAGATACCGGAACTAACAATTCTTAGTTGTAATATCAACTTAGTTGTAATACCAGCTTAATTGTAATACCAGCTTAATTGTAATACCAACTTAGTCGTAATATCATCTTTATAATAATATTATCTTCGTCATGGTTATTACAGCAAAGTCTGTATCCTACTAAGCAGGAAAGCATCAAAAACACTATGGGAAGCTTTATATATAAGCTGTACGCTTTTATGTGTGTTAAATTTGCAGTTACATATATATAAGTTCTTGGTCGATTAACCGCTATTTCTTTAGGGTATTTTGGTAGTTGTTAATTGACATAACCATGTTGTTGCAGACCAATTAAAATATTTTACTATAGTTTCTTGCAAACTACATATAAATATACAGTGAAGATACAACGCTCATTCTACCAAAAGACTCTAGAATGTACCCAGCCAGGATAGCTTCGCAAGAAATTATAACAATTTGCTGCATTGTAGCGGGAGTAAATGATTTATCTACAAAATTATAAACACTTCTTTATTTATGGCAAAGCAACCCGTAATGTTTTGACTCGCCGCTGTCGTATGAAATAGGTACCCGACACCAAGCATTTTTCAACCATAATGGTTGAAAATATGCGAAGAGATGGGGGACATCTTAGCCTCGTTATAATCCTAACTCTTCATGTATTTCTTTCATTGCAGCAAGACCTATGTCAATAAATTCTTCAAGCTGTAGGTCTAGCTCAACGCACGACTTTATCTGCTCACGGTTTGACCCTTTAGCAAAGCCCTTTTCATTAAACCTTTTCATCACAAATGCTGTGTCTACTCCCGATATATTCTTATCAGGCAGTATTAATGCACAGGCTGTTATCAAACCGGACAAAGAATCCGAGCAATATAAAGCTATATCAATCTTTCTTTTTCTTTCGATGCCATGGCTTGGGTTGTGTGCCTTTACAGCGTAGATAATAGTCGGATCAAAATTCAAGCCTTCAAGGATTTCCGCACCTAAAAGAGAATGTCTGTCTAGATCATCTTTTGTTTTGTCAAGATCAATATCATGCATAAGCCCTGCAAGACCCCATTGCTGTATGTCTTCATGAAAATACTCTGCAAGCTTTCTCATTATCGCTTCAACAGCATGGCTGTGCTTTACAAGATTTTTTGTTTCCAGCCTGACAGCTAACTCTTCATATGCTTTTTGCCTATCCATACAAACCTCCGAATCTCTAATCATTTAACTCAACTACAACTCTACTATAGCATAGATTTTTACAACAATATATCGTTTTTTGTTTTTGTATCGCTTTGACATACCATTCGCCTCTCGCTCGAACCGTACATATGTTCTTACTGCTCTTTCTTTAATTGAACACTATCCGACCTATGCGAAATTTTTCTCCGAACGGAATAAAGGCGCAATGTTACATCAAGAATATCTGTAACAAGAAAAATCTACCTTTGCATATAACTGATATTGATGCTACAATCAATTTTATCGCCAGTTCGCAATATCCTGGCGGGGCTTGGTGCCCAATCAAAACTACGGAGGTTATTTTATATGAATAAAAACTTACAATTTATCGTACAGGCTGCGGTTATAGCGGCTGCCTACACTGCTTTAACCATGCTGTTTGCTCCTATCAGCTTTGGTCATGCTATTTTTCAGTTTCGAGTTTCTGAAGCATTAACTATTTTGCCTGCCATAACATCAGCATCAATTCCTGGTTTATTTATTGGCTGTCTCGTATCAAATTTATTGGGTGGATTCGGGCCTATAGATATTATTTTCGGCAGTTTAGCCACCTTAATAGCAGCTATTCTGTCACGTAAGCTAAAAAACGCTCCATGGCTTGTTCCATTACCTCCCGTAATAATAAATGCACTTATAGTTGGCAGCTATTTAAAATTCTTATATCTGCAGGATGTTCCCCTTGCAGCAAGTGTAGGATGGGTTGCAATCGGTCAATTTCTTGCCTGCTATTTTGTTGGCTATCCCCTGCTAATTGTTCTATGCAAGAGATTTGGTGGGAATCAAGCGGAGAAACAGTATTAGTATTGTATAATGTGAGCCCGCAGACTCTTACTTAATTTGAGTCTGCGGGCTCCCTTTTATAAGCCAACTATTATTTAATTGCTATTTCACTTGTATTCCATTCCTATTTTTAAAACTTCCATTTCCTTTGGAA
>DAIPML010000097.1:0-11192 GCA_036768735.1 Clostridiales bacterium
TGAAATTACATATAGAAAAGGGGTTGTCACGATTGAGTCTGGGATTGGATATTGGTATTGATTTAGGGACTGCGACTATTTTGGTCTATATAAAGGGTAAAGGGATAGTTTTGCGTGAGCCTTCGGTAGTAGCTATTGACAAAAACACAAACAAGCTCCTTGCTGTTGGTGAGGAAGCTAGAAAAATGCTGGGAAGAACACCTGGTAACATTGTGGCCATAAGGCCTCTTCGCGAAGGTGTTATTTCAGACTACCAGGTAACCGAAAGGATGCTAAAGCATTTTATAAATAAAGTATGTAGAAATAGTCTTTTTAAGCTGTTTAAGCCCCGTGTGATGATTTGTGTTCCCAGCAGCGTGACGGAAGTAGAAAAACGTGCGGTTGAAGATGCGGCAATTCAAGCAGGTGCCAGAAAGACATATTTAATAGAAGAGCCTATAGCTGCTGCAATTGGGGCAGGTCTTGATATCACGAAAGCTTGTGGAAGCATGGTGGTTGATATCGGCGGAGGCACCACCGATATTGCTGTCATTTCACTTGGCGGCACCGTTGTAAGCACATCAACAAAAATTGCCGGTGATAAGATGGACGAGGCAATTGTCCGTTATATGAGAAAAAAGCATAATATTATGATAGGTGAACGCACTGCAGAAGAAATGAAAATGCAGATAGGCACTGTTTTTCCAAGGGTACAAGAGGTATCTATGGATGTCAGAGGAAGAAACCTGGTGTCCGGTCTCCCGAAAACTATTACAATAACCTCCACAGAGATTATGGAAGCTATCGAAGAACCGGTATCAAGCATAGTTGATGCTGTACATTCAGTGCTTGAAAAAACACCACCGGAGCTTGCTGCCGACATTAGTGACAGAGGAATTGTCATGACCGGAGGAGGTTCGCTTGTTTATGGGCTTGATAAGCTTTTGCAGCACAGAACAGGCATTAATGTCATAATATCTGAAGATGCCGTTTCCTGTGTGGCTCTCGGTACAGGAAAGGTTTTAGACAACCTTGAAATTTTACAGAATGCAAATATGGAAAGATCTAATTACAGAAGGTGAGTTTTAGTTATTTCCTTAATGATTAATTTTAAGCTGCCGGTTTCTAAGCTGGCAGCTTTTTAACGTTTTAAGTGGTTGCGAAGCCACTTTTTTGCTTGTTATGTTTTGATAAATTTTTTCCGATAAAACAAGTAAGGGTTGATTTCAATATCAATATGTGGGTTAAGCCGCGGGAGCGCGTTACATTACATATATTTTATTAAAAGGAAGCAAAACTATGATTCGTGGATTATATACCTCAGGTTGGAGCATGCTTGCGTTAAATAAAAAGATGGATGTTCTGGCTAACAATTTAGCTAATGTATCAACAAACGGTTACAAAAAGGATACCGTTGTGCTGGAAGGTTTTCCAAAGCTTTTAGCGCAACGTCTATATGATAATACAGACAAGATTACCGGCGGAGTACCTGTTGGTGATTTGTCATTTAGTAACGATGTTGGTGAGGTCTATACATACTTTCAACAGGGAGTGCTTCTTAAAACCGATAACCCCTTGGATATCAGCATAAAAGACGAGGGGAATGCTTTCTTCTGTGTTGCCGTTCCCGAAGAGGATACCTTTCGTGAGTTTTATACCCGGGATGGTAGCTTTAATTTGAATTCCAACGGACAGCTTATAACGAATCAGGGATATTTTGTTCTGGGTGAAAACGGGGTTATCCAATTGTCGGAGGACAATTTTTTAGTCGACGATGATGGAATTATTACGCAAAATGGTCAGACGGTAGATAAGCTTTTAATCAAGCAGTTTGAAGATCCTCACACACTTGTAAAAAGCGGGGAGAATCTGCTAAGTCCCACAGAAGCTTCTGTAGAGGAAGGTTTTTCAGGGCGGGTCATTCAAAACTTTTTAGAGCAGTCAAATGTAGATTCGGTTCGTGAAATGGTTGATATGATATCTCTTATGCGTAGCTATGAAGCCAATCAACGTGTTATTACCGCTATGGATGGCACTCTGGATAAGGCGGTAAATGAGGTAGGCAGGGTGTAAAAGAGGTGTTTTAGACGCTTGCATGCACAGCTGGCTACTGACGTCGGTGTGATATCACACCTCAGCATGTCGGTATCAGCGTCTCAAAACACTACTAACAAGCTTAGGTGGGAAAGTTGAGTTAACGAAGTGAAATCATATATGAAAGGATGAAAGAATTATGATGAGAGCGCTTTGGACAGCCAGTTCAGGAATGAAGGCGATGCAGTTTAATGTTGACACGATTTCTAATAATCTGGCAAATGTGAATACAAACGCTTTTAAAAAGGAAAAGGCTGAATTTGAGGATCTGCTTTATGTAACCATGGAGCGGGCATATATGATGGAAGACCAGGGAAGACCTGTGAATCTCCAAGTGGGACACGGTGTTGTGGCAAGATCATTATCAAGAGATTTCACCGGCGGAAGCCTTCAGCAAACTGAAAACCAATTGGATTTTGCGATTGTCGGCAGCGGGTTTTTCAGTATTCGTTTTTCGGATCAAAATATCTATTACACCCGGGATGGCAGCTTTAAGCTCTCTGTTACCGATGACGGGAATATGTTGACTACTTCAAGAGGATATCCTGTTCTCGATCAAAATGGCGAACCAATTTATTTTGAATACCCACTGGAGCAAATGACGGTATCAGAGCACGGTGAGGTCAGTTACAGAGATGAGGACGGTTTCTCTATTCCCACAGGGCAGGTAATAGGCATTTTTAAATTTAATAACCCGCAAGGCCTTGAATCAATGGGCGGAAACATGTATTCTGAAAACAGTGCTTCAGGGTTTGCTGTTTTCGATGAAGAGATAGGCGATCCGAGCATTATCCGTCAGGGTTACATTGAAGCCTCTAATGTGCAGGTAGTTGAGGAAATTGTGAACCTTATAACTGCTCAAAGAGCCTATGAGTTAAATTCTAAGGCTATTACAACAGCGGATGAAATGCTGGGCATGGCAAATAATCTTAAACGCTAATCGCACCATTTAAAGCGCTGAATATGTAACATATACCGGATAGCTCGTGCTCGTAAAGTCAGGTATACAGCGTTCCGAATGGTTTTTAAGGTTTTTTTAACAAACTCTGCAAAACAAACAGATATACAGCATGATAATACCTCTTACAGAGGGATGAGCAGAAAATGTACAAAAAATGAGTCTAAAGATGCATATGTGCGTCGACAAATATTAAACTTGGAAATCTAACATAAACATATATAGATATGAATTTATGCACGTACTATTTGATTTACATAACTAAGAGTGGTACACCAGACATGGGGAGAGGTTTTAAGGAATGAAGGTTGAAGGCATAAACTCCATTGAAATTACAAACAGTATAGATAGAAAAAAAATTAATGAAGATCAGGCTTTTGAGGATGTTCTCAGAAAGGCATATTCCGAGGGGGACAAAGAAAAGCTCCGGGGAGCCTGCAGTGAATTTGAGGGTCTTATATTGAAAATGATGTACAGTCAGATGAAAAAGACTGTTCCTGAAGGCGGTCTGTTTGAAAAAAGCCCGGGCAGAGGGATCTTCGAGGATATGCTGGATGACGAAATTATAAGCAATGCAAAAGACAGGGGAATCGGAATTGCTGAAATTTTATACAAGCAACTGAGCCTGAATATGGATAACATTTACACGATTAAAGATGAGTAGAAAAATCATTAAGCTTACGTTATTAATATTAATATTGATTTTGCTTATCGCGGCAAGTATCGGCCCATCAAAAGAGCCAGAAAAGGTTCCTTTGGATGGGTCTTATTCGTCCGGCGATGAAAGCCCTTTACCATCCACGGAAACGGAACCGTCGTTGCCTCCAAGAGAGGCAATAATTTTTAGAACAATGGAAATTGAAATAAGAAAAAATCCGCAGGTTGTCTATATGTTGGAGCTGGATTTACAAAACCCTGATTTGGAGGTTTTTCCCGCTCTCGCCCAAGACAAAATTTTTGGCTTTGAATATTTAAGCGATATAAATAAAAGATATAGTGCCACCGCCATTGTTAATGCGGGGTTTAATTATTCATATGGTCAGCCGTCGGGTCTTGTTATCCAAAATGGCAGAATTTTAAGCGGAAGCATAGGCTATGGAAAAATTCTTTTAATAAACGACGGTAAAGGAAGATTCCAGGATGCACCGTTTAAGGTTTGGATTGAAGCTGGAGACGAAAGGCTTCCTGTAGATGCGGTAAACTCATACCCGGAGATCCCGGGCATTTTGGTATACACTCCCGAATTTGGGCTCACAAACCGCATAGAGAAAACCCATAGCTTTTGTGTCGTAGAAAACAACAGAGTGGTTTCCTCAGGGGTAGCCGACAAAGAAACAAAAATACCGAAGGATGGGTTTTTAATTTCAGATTTAAGGACTGACAAATCTCCACTTCTGGAACTAAAGCCCGGACAGAAAATCAGTCTCGTCTTAGAAGAAGAAGCAGAGCAGGCTTACCAATGCTCCGGTGCTTTAGTAAACGCAGGAGAAAATGTTGCAAAAGATGAGGACCCGTGGGCAGGAAACCTCAGGATTCCCACACCAAGAACAGCAGTAGGGCTTATAAATGAATCCACGCTGGTGCTCCTTGTTGTTGACGGAAGACAGCCGGGATACAGTATCGGTGTTACCGGATCGGAGCTTGCGGATATATTAATATCAGTTGGCGTGACTGAAGCAGCCATTTTAGATGGCGGAGCGTCAAGCGAAATGATTTACAGGAATGAAATAGCAAATAGACCGTCAACCGGAAGGGAACGCCTTTTAGCCTCGTGCTTTGTAATTGTTACTGTTAACAGGTAACTTACTCAACTTTCCCACCTTAGCTTGCGAGTAGTATTTTGAAGCGCTGGTACCTACATGCGCCCAAAATACTGCGGGAAAGTTGAGCATTTTAGGAGACATAAGAGTGCAAATGAAGCGTAACTTCCGCTATTATACAGATATATCATAACGCAGCAAAGCTGCAAGAAGTCAGGAGTCAGGAGTCAGGAGTCAGGAGTCAGGAGTCAGAAAAAACCCATAAAAACTCCGTCTAAAAATATCTTTTATAATCATTGGTATAACAGGGTTACAAGGGTTAAGATTTTCAACAACTTGTTTTTTATTGCAGTTGTTTTAGGACAATAATATAAAATATAAAGGATATGAACGATAACTTGTAATTAACTTACGAGAAGCAGCGGTTACTGATTCTTTACAAAAGGTTTTTTACGTATTACAATTAATGTTGACATTTTAGAATATTTTATCGTATGATATGCTTTTTCAGGACAAAAATTAATGAATTCATAACTCATTTACCGGAGAGAGTATATACATATAGAATTGTCAGGGCTCTACATGGTAGATAAAAAAAGCTACCCACAAGCCGGAAACTTAGTTAATGCAGGCGTAATTGCAAGCGTTATTGCATACGCAAGCGCAAATTAAATTTTCAGCAAAATGAGCCAGAGGAAGGGTATTGTGAACAGATATTTGACTAATTTTGACACAGAGGCAATGCCTGTAGAGCATTACGACGCAGTAATTATTGGAAGCGGCATAGCCGGAGTATATACTGCACTACAAATGGACAGAAACCTCAATGTTGCTGTTGTTACAAAGGAAACACTGGATATCAGTAATTCTGTGCTTGCCCAGGGTGGCATTGCAGTGTCCCTTGACAAAGGTGATTCTCCCACGCTGCATCTTAAGGATACTCTATATGCGGGAGCAGGACTATGCGACGAAGAAACTGTGTGGGCGCTTGTAAATGAGGCTGCAGAAAACATAGAAACACTTTGCCGCTATGGTGTTAATTTTGACAGAACAGAAAACCATGAGCTTGCTTTTTCTCGCGAAGCAGCTCACAGCAAAAATAGAATAATTCACACAGGCGATGCAACCGGAAAGGAAGTTTGTGATACATTAATACATGCGGTTTTGAAATGTGAAAATGTAAAAATATTTGAACGCACCTTTGCGGTTGACATAATAACAGAGAATAACCGATGCTTAGGGCTTTTGGTCTATGATGAGGACGCCGGAACCTTTAAAACTATGGCCTCTGATATGGTGGTATGTGCGTCCGGTGGTTACGGTCAATTATATAATTACACCACAAATCCACCTGTTGCCACAGGAGATGGGGCCGCACTGGCATTTCGCGCAGGCTGCAAGCTTATGGATTTGGAGTTTGTTCAATTTCATCCAACAGTATTATATCATCCGGAAAACCGTTCCTTCCTTATATCTGAAGCGGTTAGAGGTGAAGGCGCAATTCTCGTAAATTCTTTGGGTGAGCGTTTCATGCCAAATTATCATCCTATGGCAGAGCTTGCGCCAAGGGATGTTGTGTCAAGAGCAATTTTTCAGGAAATACAAAGAACTGATTTTTCAAATGTGTATTTGGATATCTCTCATAAAGATCCGGATTACGTAAGAAACCGGTTCCCTAACATATACAAAACATGCATGCAATACGGAATAGACATAACAAAGGATAAAATTCCTGTTGCTCCTGCGGAGCATTATTGCATGGGTGGTATTAAAACGGATGTTCACGGAAGGACGAATATAAAAGGGTTTTATGCATGCGGTGAAGCCGCTTGTAATGGAATTCACGGGGCAAATCGTCTTGCAAGCAACTCGCTTTTAGAAGGGCTGGTTTTTGGAAAACGGATAGCACTCGAAGCAAGCAGATTAGTATCAGAAAAGGGAGAAAATCATCAAAATTCGCTACATAGGGTTAAGTATGCAGAGGTATGCGGCGAGACACTCAAAGGTGAAGGTTCTTTAAAGATGCGTCTTCGTAAGCTTATGACAAGGAATGTAGGAATAATACGCAATGAAAAGAATCTTCAAGAAGCTTTGCAATGTGTAATTGAGATGCAGGACAAAATTAAAGGTAAATCATACGATAATATAGAGCAGTGGGAGCTTGTGAATATGCTGACTCTTTCCGAACTGGTTGTTAAATCGGCTCTCATTCGAAAAGAAAGCCGCGGTGCTCATTACAGGACTGATTATCCGCAAACAGACGACATCAATTGGAAAAGGAATACCATATTATGATTATTCATGGTTTTGTGGGCATTTATGCACCGTAAAGCGGTGGTACGGATCAAAACGGCATTAAAGCATTCAAAAAGGAGGATGTAGGAATGGACAAAAGGTTTATCAGGGATGTTCTTGAAAGAGCTTTTCGGGAAGATATACCCATGGGAGATATCACTACTGATTCCACTGTTCCTGAAAATGAAACCTCAAAGGCTTATCTTTTAGCAAAACAGGAGGGTGTGATTGCGGGGCTTGAGGCTTGCATGGAAGCCTTCATAATGCTTGATCCACAGGTTAAGCTGGAATCTCTTGTTAAAGACGGGCAGTTTATAGAAACAGGGACAAAAATCTTGCTTATTGAAGGAAACAGCCGGGCTCTTTTAAAAGCTGAGAGAACAGCATTAAACATATTACAGAGATTAAGCGGAATTGCGTCGACTACACGTTTATTTGTGGAAAAGATTATCGGATATAATGCCAAGGTTGTTGATACGCGAAAAACCACACCGGGGCTGCGTATATTAGAGAAATATGCAGTAAGAGCCGGTGGCGGAACGAACCATCGCTTTTCTCTTTCTGATGGTGTTTTAATTAAAGATAATCATATAAAGGCTGCCGGAGGTATATATAAGGCTGTGAGTGCCGCTAAGGCTTCCGTTCCCCACACAGTGAAAATTGAAGTGGAAACAGAAAACCTTCAACAGGTAAAGGAGGCATTAGATAGCGGTGCGGACATTATTATGCTCGACAATATGCCACCTGAAATTATGAGAGAGGCTGTAAAGCTTGTAGATAAAAAAGCATTAACAGAAGCTTCAGGAAATGTCTCTTTAGAAACAATTCAGGAGATTGCTTCCACAGGAGTAGACATAATTTCAATAGGAGCAATAACCCATTCAGTAAAAGCCATGGACATTAGCATGAAATTTGAGTGATAAGAGTGTCGTATTTTGTTGTAATTTGTTTATGCATGATATGAAGTTAGGTTGTATTGACATCTTGTGGACAAAACATAAAACTATCCACAGAAAGAACACGTACATGTGAACAAATTTTAACGAATATTGCGAAAGTCCTGGTATTAAAGGATTATAGCGGTTTATAAAAGCCGAAAGATATCCACAGGCTTGTGGACATCTTTCGGCTTTTCAGCTTGTTTCAGTGCTTTTCAGCGTTTTTTACGGTTGGGGATACATTGCAAGAGATAGCTCAGGAAAGTAGTCATTACCTTCTTTTACGGGGATATGATTGATTGTATGTCAGATATTGCAGAATATTGTCGAAAACCGGAACAAAAAATAGTATTTGTCTATGCCTTGAGCTTCCTCCCGCCTGATTACTGATTATTGACTCTAAGCTTAGGGGAGATGAACCTATACGGTATATTTTTGTTTCGATACCCCAGGCATCAAGCCTAGAACTTGGGAGAGGAACAACCTCGTCATTTTCCAAAGCAATGTTTGCTACTTGAATTTTGTGATTAAGCCCTTTGTTAATTGATGACGGAAAACTAGAAGTAAAAAGGTTCGCTGTGGGATAGAGCTCCTTGAGAAACGGTGAGTCTAAAAGCGCTGCACCTGCCTCTGCCCAAGGGGTTCCATGATGGGGAACATTTATAAAAATAATTTTTCTTATATTTTGCTCTTCAGAATAAAATTCATTTGTGGAATAATATCTTGAAACTAGTCCTCCAAGGCTATGAGCAACAATATCCACTTTATCTGTGAAAACATTTATTTCAAACAGATCTGATTTAATGTTATTAATAAAACTACCCAGAGCCTCCGCCATTGATTCAATATCACTGTTGGTGTCGTAATCTATTGCGTATACTCTGAACCCCTTATTATCAAGATAATGCTTTAATGGAATCATTGATTCCGATGTGTCTTGAAATCCATGGATAAGCAAAACCGGAGGTGGTGACAGTTTGAAATTACACCTTACTCCTTTACTTTTTTTTGCTTCAAGTCTAACGGAAGCATCTATATCAATTAGTTTGCTTGAATCAGGATAGCCGTCACTATTTTGTATGGAATCGGAATAAACATTTTTAGTTTGTATATGGTCAGTATAATCATTGCTATCTTGTATGGAACAGGAATAACCATTATCAATTATTTGAATGGAACCAAGATAGCTGCTACTAATTTGTACAAAATCAGGATAACCATTATTAGTTGGCATGTAATCAGTATAACCGTTACTAGTTTGAATGGTATCGGAAAAACCATAATTGGGTTGTATAGAATCAGTATAGCTACTGCCAGTTTGTATAGAATTTTTAACTTGATGTGAATCCGGCAATATGCTTATTGTTACCCTACCGTCTTTATCGGTTATGGGATACTTTGGAGTTATCTTTCCGGTAAAGTTGTTCATGTAAACCTTTATTAATGCATAAGGTACCGGCTCTAAGTTTGAATCGACTAAAGCAATATCAATTAGAATTGGAGAAACCCCGTCTGTGCATATTGTGGAATCCAAACGGGGAAGAGCGTGAAAACGCATAGTAAGACTATTATCGGGAGTAAAAGCAAGAAAGATTTTTGCTTTTAAAAAGCCCGTTGGTATTTCCATCACTAAAAAAATAATGAGGTAAAATAATATAGTTTTAAATTTTTTTAAATTTGTTTTTTTCATTTTCACCATCCATATCTTATGTTTTGCAACCTTATAAAAAACATTCAGAATATTTATAACTCTCTAGAGGAAAAACTATATATTAAGATGCATCCTGAAAAACTTGCGTCGGGATTTATGAAAAACACGAATGCATTAAATTAAACAAGGAAGGAGTTGTAAAAAATATGAAAGTACGCGATGTAATGACAAAATCCGTTGCGACAGTAAGCCCGGATACCACAATAAAAGAAGCAGCACAAATGATGCAGCAGCACAATGTGGGTTCTATTCCGGTGGTTGACACAACAGGACTTGTTGGAATTGTAACAGACAGGGACATTGTGGTAAGAAACATAGCACACGGACAGGATCCGATTTCTACGCCGGTTAGAAACATTATGACCTCGCAGGTTATGACAGCGACACCTGAAGAGGATGTTCAAGCTATTTCACAAAAGATGTCGACTCAACAAATTAGGAGAGTGCCGGTGGTTGAAAACAAGCAACTGGTTGGTATGGTTTCGCTGGGAGATATTGCAACAACAGGAACGACAAATATGGAGGCATCAGAAGCGCTTACAGAAATAAGCAAACCATCAAAGCCTTTAAACAAGTGTTAGTCCAATGATGATGCTCATAAAATATTAGTTAGTACCTTATTGCTGCAAACATCAAATTAAAAACAAGAATTTGATGTTTTGCAGCTGCAAGGTTCTGCTATTTGGTTGTGGGTGAAGCTCACTTTAGTAAAAAAATCAGGCTTGTACAAGGTGCTATATGAAACGCCATAAATTCATGTAATTCAATTTTTTTATACTACCTATAATTCAGCACTATTTGCAATGATAGTATAAGTTTCAAAGACGTTGTATATAGAACAAAGGGTGTTAGACCAGAAAATAGCAAGTATAGAATCCCGGTTCCGGGTTAAAATATCATTGTACGCTTAAGAGTTAAAGGCAATCGTATCTTACGAAGTTCCTGTTAAGGGACATGAGGAGGGATACCATGAGTAAGCGGAACGGCGTTATGTCGGAACACCTCAAGGAGGAAATTGCAAAAGAACTCGGTGTGTATGATATAGTAAAATCTGATGGCTGGGGGAATGTATCTTCCAGAGACTGCGGAAATATGGTTAAAAAGGCCATTGAAATGGCTAACCGAAATTCCGGGGGGTAAGTCAGAAATAACAGCCGCAGAATTGGTTTGTAGGTTTTAATGGGTTTAATTTTAAACCTTTGATTAATCGAAAACCAATTTGCAAAGCTGTATAAGTTATTGCGGTATGAAATATGAAGTATTTCATTTTCTTACCTGTGGCAAATTGAATTACCGGGATTTAAAATACTTTTAGGCGTACACTTTGAAAGAGCATGTTTAGGCATGCTCTTTCACTTATAATAACGGAAGAAATTGCTTGAACCGTTTTTTGCAAAGCAAAATAACGTACTTTAACTTATGTTCTTGCGAAGCAAGCTATATTCTCAACACACCAT
>DAIPML010000098.1:0-11189 GCA_036768735.1 Clostridiales bacterium
GTTCTTGATGTTTGCATCACTCTTTCCGTTGTAAAAGCTCGCTGTCCTTCATACATTCCTCTACACATATTATTAGTGGTATAGTTCCCGAACCAGTAGCTCGTTGAGCCTGATGAAACCTTATCTGTTTCATCATTCCACCAACCTACAATGCCTTTACTGAAAGCTGTTTTAGAATGCTCCCAAAACCACGCTCTTTCAGATGCATTATACGGATCTATGCTTCTAACAAATGGTTTTTGGGTATACCCATCCGGAATAAAATAATCTTGGTATTCAACTTGCCCTGGATACCAATACCCCGCATTGTTTGCATCAATATACTGTGTAGTTCTGTTCCCGCTGCCATCTATGGTAACGATCCTTGGTTTTGTTATACCAATAAGCTTTATTCCTTTTGAGTTCATTACCGTTTTGAGTGCATTTGTAGCTGAACTTGGGAATCTTGATGTATTCCATGTAAATTCACCATAGTTTGTGTCCCCATATTTTTTCCAATCGTAATCAAGTGCATATGCGTCTATAGGAATATTTTTTGCTCTATATCTGTCTACGATATTGTTTAACTCCGTTTCATCTATTCCCCATTCAAAATTCATAAATCCCAATGACCATTTTGGCATCATTGGGGTCTCTCCGGTGATTTCAGCAATAGATCCCATAATTTCTTTTGGCGTTCCTAAGGTTATATAAAAATCCAAATCATTTTTTTCATAACGCCTTCCTTCTGTAATTGCTTCTCCATAATAAAATTCCAGTTTTCCTGTAGCGCTTTCCGTATATGGATAACCTCCATCAGTATCTGGCTTCGTGATGACCAGTTAAGGGCAGTCAATACTGTTAACCTCCGTCACTATCAACTATCAAACCGTAACCAGCGGTTGACCATAAAATTGGTCCACCACAGTCACCCTGTTGACCTGCATGAGCTGCATGCGAACTGTTATTTCTTAATATATTACCCGTTTCTTCAGAAAAATCATATCCCCTAATACCATAAATATTGTGGTCGCTTGGATGCAGGAACCTTACACCATCATTAAAAACACCCCCTGATAAAGGCTCCCATAACAATGTTGTTCCATCTGCTTTTTTAATAGTTAACCTGCAAGGATTTTTAGAAATTTCAACTATCATGTTTAAAGTAGTTATCTGCATTGGATCTGTGTTTGTAGTAATTGTTGCCCCGACGCTATTCCATGTTTTATTGGGATCGATCATTGGTGTGTCAGGGCTTTCTTCTACGCTGTTCGGTCTGTAATTAATCTTCAATATATTACTTTTGAGCACACTAAGCTCTAAAATATCATCATTTTCATTGCTTCCATTATCTGTTATTATTGTTAACTTGTCTTCACTTGATGTGACACTAATAACATTCCCCAAGGCAGGGGCATATGAGGTGGTAGTGTGGGTATTTGTAAATGCTACTAAAATAGTGTACATCACTAAAATCAGAGTAAGATACCTTAATCGCCTAAACATTCTTTTTTTGTTATCCATAATCACCAATCCCTTATTACTATTAATTTATAAAAAAATTTGCATGATTGTAACATGGCCAAATTGAAACAAGAGAAGAGGCTTTAGCGTCCTCTTCTCCTCAAAAGGTATGTTAATAATTCCTGTATAGCTGAACTTCATCTATTTGCAAATTGCTGTTTCCTAGAGATTTGGTATAAAAACCTATGTCTAACTGACCATTGGTTACATTAACCTTTCCATATACAAGCATATACTCTGTGCTACTTTCAAAATTGAAGCACTGGAGCATACCTCCGTAGTTACTCAACTCCATTCTGCATATTGTTGGTGTTCCGCTATTCTGCTTAACCCACGCCCGTACAGTATAAGAGCCGTTTTCTAAACCAGTTTTAAGTTGATGTATGCTTTGCTCATATGCTGATGTTCCCCAGAAATAGCATTTATAATTACCTGAATAAGCATCGTAAGAATCAACACCATAGCATGCGCTCTGCCCTGAAGGATGCCATTCAGTCCATCCGGTAAGGCTTCCATTTTCAAATCCAGGGTTTGCAATGGATACTTCAACAGGACCTATCGATACAGTATTAAGCTGTATAAAATCAAGGTTAAAATGACCTGTATCGGTAGAATCATATTGAATGGCAATATAATTTATGCCGGCGTTTAGTGTTACCGATTTCTGAACATTGCTCCAAGTTTCCCAGTTAGATAAACTAGTCATGTTAATTTGGCTATTCTTTACATCATTCACGTATAAGCTGGCTGTTCTATGATTTCCTGATCCGTTTGCATACCTAATATATAAGTTGTATGTTCCTGCTGAAGAAGCATTAACAGCAAATAATACTTTTGCTCCCACTGTCTCAATTTTATCAACAAATCCAGGTCCGGTATATCCACCATGATTGTTATTTTTCTTAGTACCATTTATCAATGAGGCTACTTCTGCCTCGTACTTCTTTTTAGGATTTGTTATTTTTAATATTTTACAATCATGCGGTGCAAGAGTAGCAAGGTAAGATGACATGCTTCCAAGGTCAATATGCGACCATAAATCCCTTACCTGTGCATCGCCCTCAATGCCTAAGTCAGTAAAGAAATCAATAAATCTGTCCTGGGTATTATTCTCTCTATTAAACAGTCCGACAACCCAGTCCCCGTTTGGTAACTGCCCAACCCATCTCGAACTGTTATAAGCATCGTCTATATCATAACTAAGCGGCTTTCCAACAAAACCCTGATTATTTAGATCTATCAGTTCAGTGTTTTGATACGCCCATGCGGAATTTCCAATTGTGTCATATTGGTCGGCAATAGCAATCGGTGATCCCGCCATTGTAAATAATGAAACTTGAAATTTCCTTTCAGTATCACTGGCGCAATTGTGCAACCTCATAAAATCTCCATCTGCTATCATCTGGCCTCTTCCAGTTACATCTGCAAATCCAATAAACCCATCAAATGCGTTCATATACTGAGGCCAGTAATTTCTCCATGTTCCACGCTCTCTATCGCTTATATGATCCCAGCCGCCATTCCAGCAATCTTCCGTTATTCTCATCATATCTCCATTATCCAACTCTGTTAAACCATGGTTATACTTATTTGGCATAACTAAACTTATAAACAAGTCAGATCCTGCTGCTTCTTTTATCCATTTGAGAGCTTGCTGGTATTTTACTGTACCGTACGCATTTTCGTAATCTCTTAAGAAATCTACTCTTAAGTAAACTGCCCCGACACTTTTAAAGTAATAGACGTAATTTTGAATCCACTCTTTAGCACCAGGTTTTGCAGTATCGACCCAACGTAATGAACTGTTAAACGATGTTTCTCCTACAATGTTTTGTGTAGTGTATGCGGTACCTTTAACAGCCATATTTAAATTAAAAGCATTTTCTGTCATCCACAGAGGATTGTAATATATTCCGAGCTTCATTCCTTTAGAGGTTAAATAATTTGACCAATACGACCAATTATTCACCCACGAATCATTGTATGATATTATGTAACCATCTGAGTTGACTCTTTGTGAACCTTCAATCCACCCATCTGAGCAAACCATGTCATATCCGTAGGGCTTAAAATTAGTGTATACCCAATCAATGTTTGTCTGCCATCTGCTTTCAGGTATTGGCTGATTTGTAGTGTAGCAATACTCATATGCAATCCAGTATTTTGGACCGGCACCAGCCTTGGTATATACACTATCACGTGCATATGAGCTTTGCGGAACATGCATCCCCATCATTAGTATCATTACCATTGCTGCAATTGCAATTTTTTTTAATAACTTTTTCTTGATTCTGCTCATAAAAATCCTCCTACTTAAATTCTAGCTAGCTATTTTCCAGAAGAAAAACGGAGTAAATAATAAGCTTATATTTGTGTACCACAATGCTGCTATTATGTAATAATACAAAACACCTCCGGCGAAGAAGGATATATGTCCCTCTCCCCGGATGTATCTAATTAATGATTGTTTTTATACGTTACTTTGCTGCCCCCAGTTTGGTCCACGCCTTTTGTATTTCGTCAATAGCCTGTTCCTTAGTCTTTGCATTTCCAATGTATGCCTGCATTATTTCTCCGAATTTTTGGTGAAAGCTATCCAGTGAGTAGTTTACAGGTGCGCCTGCTGCTGGTGTATTCTTTGTCAGCTCTGTAAATGCCTTTGGAAGCTTCATATCGGGCGCTGCCGCATCCTTAACCGGTCCGATAACCTTGGCAACTCCGCCAAACCATTGCTTACCGTAATCAGATGTATATAACCAGTTCAATAAATCCTTAGCTTCTTTTAAAACCTTTGAATCTTTATAAACTCGCAAACATTGGGCAGAACCTGCGCAAACATTCGCCTTGCCGGTATCATCACTTACCGGATAAAGCATAACACCGAAGTCAAAATCAGGATTTATTTTTGTAACACTGGACTCAATCCATTGTCCCTGGCCGGTAATTATAGCAGCTTTTCCATTTGCAAAGTTCGCGATCTGTGCATTAAAGTCACTTTCAAGTGGCTTAGGCAATCCGTACTTTATAGTCATATCAACAAAGTCAAAGTAATTCATTATGGTCGAATGATCATAAAACGTTGTGGTTCCTGCAATGAAGTCATTTACCAGTGCTGAAGTATCAGTGCTTTCTCCTGCCAGGAAGTGCTGGAAGATATGTTTTTGTACCCACCACTCTTTATATCCGTTTGCAAAGGGTGTAATGCCTTTTTCCTGCAGCCTCTGACAAACAGCTTCGAGGTCGCTTAATGTCTTTGGAATTTCTGTAATACCAGCATCCGCAAATAATTTCCTATTGTAGATAAGCGGGAAAGTATCCATTACCAGAGGTACTCCCATCAATTTACCGTCATAGGTCATGTCTTTCTTAACGCCATCAAGCATCGCACTTGCCAATGGCTCTATTGAAAGATCCGCTGAGTATTCGGCATATGCCTTAAGCTCTCCACCGGCTGTTGTCATAAATATGTCCGGAATAGTATCTGCTGCAATTTTTGACTTTAAAACTGTTGGATAGTCCGCCTGTAATACCTGTAAATCAATGGTTACATTTGGAACTGCCTTTTTGTATTCGCTGACATATGCATTATAAGCATCCGAATACTCAGGTTGGCATTGCAAAATAGAAATTGTAACGGGCTTTGTTGTCGCCTCTTGTGTACCCGCTGATGTCGGTTGGTCGGTTGCTTTCTTTGAGCTATCTGTTACTTCACACCCACATAGTAAACCAACTGCAATAACAATGCACACTGCCAAACATAGTATTTTTCTCATGACTTAGTCCTCCTGCATTTCTTTTTTGTTACAGCTTTATTTTATTTGATTGCAACAGGGTTTAAAATATATATAAGTGGAATAATAATGGTAAAAAAGTGTACAACTTACTTCCTCTATCCGATCAAATTATTTCTATAATCTGAAGGTGAAATGCCAAAATAGTTTTTAAACGCCTTGCTGAAATAATTGCTGTCCGCATATCCAAGCAACCGGGATATGCTTTGAACCTTAAAATTTGGATCTGCAACTAATTCCTTAGCTTTTTCCATTCTTACTTTCAGAACATATTCATATATCCCGCACCCAAATTCATTTTTAAATAATTTCATCAAATATTCCCTGCTCAAAAAATATTTTCCAGTAAAAGTGGATATTCTTATATCCTTGTGATAATTGTTCTCTATATACTCCTTGATTTCATAAACATTCAAATTATCATTTTTCAGCTGTTTCCTGACCCGATTGTAAAATATCTCTGCAACTTCAAGCATAAGCGTTTTCAGTTGTTCAAAGCAATATATTTCCTTTGAAATGCTTTGATATGATGCAATAATATCTGCTGCGTTGATCCTCTTAATAATTGTAAAATTATTAAGTATCAGAAGTAATTCACCGAATATTCTGTCACAATCCCTCAAGCATAGCACCCTTTCATCTTCTATTTTTCCAAGAAGTTCAGATATTATGTCTTTGGTATATGTTAAACTGCCTCCTTCAAATGCGCTGAACAACAGATCTTTTTTGCCAAGCAGGCTAATTCTAGAGGTATTGTTTTCCTGCACCTTATAACATACTAAACCATTATTACAAAAAAGATTAACACAGTTTATGTATTTTTCCGCATTCAAATATGAGCTCTTGAGCCTTTCTATGCCTTCAAAGAACTCCCCCAAACCAGCAATTGCTATAATTCCAAAAAGCTCTCCAAGCTTTCTTTGGCATGATTTAATTGTGCGTAAATATCCATGCAGCTGCATATCATCAATGCTTTGTTCTGCCGATGTAATTACAATTATTTCGTTGTCATATTTATGGTTTATTAATGAAAAACTTACGTATTTCTCATTTAAAATTTCATCAATTATATTTAACAACGCAAACCACGCAAGCCCTGCATCCTTAAAATATTTGTCATTAAACGGAACAAAGTTCATAATCCTGAATATTGTTGCCGAGTAATACTTTGCATGATTACCAATGTTAATGGATTTTTTATAAACCTCTTTCATTTGTCGGCTTAGGCTTCCTTCGATCGCAGCCATAAGTATTTTTTCTTTGAGGCTGGGTATTGACAGATTAAGCAGTATATTCCGGTCTATATTTTCGCTTCGAGTTTTCCTCTGGGTATCAATGCTTTCAATAGCTTTACTGATAGCATCATTTAGCTCATTTTTCTTGATGGGCTTTAACAAATAATCAACAACTTTTGAGTACAGTGCCTGACGAATAAATTCATACTTGTCATATCCGCTTATTACTATTATAGCCAATTCAGGGAACTTCTCTTGGACAATTTTAAGCAGCTCTTCGCCATCTATTCCGGGCATTACCATATCAACAAATACAATGTCTGGCTTTTTATCCTCAATTAATTTTAGCCCATTTTTGCCGTCCCATGCTTCAAAAACGTCATATACATGCGCACTTGTCCAATCTCCTAATAGCTTAATTGCTTCTCTTGCAGGCTCCTCATCATCTATTATAAGTACTTTATACATTAACTTTCCCTCCATCCGGTATCATAAAACTGATTTCAGTACCTGCGTTATCAGATTTAATGGTAATACCGGCTTTTTCCTTGTATAAAAGCTTTAAACGGGTATTTAAATTTCTTAGCCCTATACTTTGGGTTTCGCCGGTGGCACTTGCAATATTTGTACGTATTTTTTCAATCTGCTCGGGAGGTATTCCGCATCCATTATCCTTAACCGAGATAAATACATAATCATTATTCATAACAATTACATTCACATAAATAATAAGTGAAATATACTCTTTCTCCAGTACATGCTTTATGGAATTTTCGATAAGCAACTGGATCGACTGCTTTGGTATGACAACCTTTGATGCTTGTTTATCAATGCTGTACATTACCCTTAACCTGTTTCCAAACCGGGCATTTTGGATTAACAGGTAGTCGTTGATATACTTGATTTCATCCTCAATTGTTACAAGGTTTTTGCTGCTTATTGCGTATCTGAAGGTTGCAGCAAGTGCATTAACCATGCTGCATATATTATGGGCTCCTATCTTTAATGCGGTTGTATGAATCGCTTGAAGCGCATTGTATAAAAAATGGGGATTCAATTCTGCCTCAAGTGCTTTTAACCTGGCATTTTTCTCTTCCAGTTTTATTTTATATTCCTCATTTATAAGATCATTAATTCTTTTTACCATTTTATTAAATTGTATAGTAAGGTCTGCTATTTCATCATTACCCTTGACCTTTGCTTCCAGATCAAATTTCCCTGCACTAAATCTTTGCATTTTTTCCGTGAGCTTCTTAACAGGATTCGTTATTGCTTTAGCAGAGAAAACAACTAAAATCATTGACAGCAATAATATCATACAGCCAAGAGATATACTTAAATAACGGTTTGTTTGAGCGGCTCTATAGATTTTATCATATGGAATAAGTTTGATAAGTCTATAGTTCTTAATAGGAGATGAATTATATATGACCAGATGTTTTTTACCCTTTATATCCCAATCAAACATCATAGGCTGAACACTGTTAATAGCTGTTATAAACCTGCTGTTTTTTATAAAGTTCAGGTCTTCACTTCCGACAGCATAGAATAAATTATTGTCTGCATCCAGTAAAATAAGTTTTTCGCCACCATCCAGTGTAATATTCTTTTTAATTTTATCCCATCCTTTATAATTGCAGAAGAATGTAAGTATTGCATATGGTTTTTTGTCAACTATGTTACAAACTGACCTGTGAAATGCAAAAAAACAATTGCTGTGTTCAATAGGGTAGCCTGTTTCAGATGGAATGAATAATGGCTGCATATACGTCTTGCTGACGCTGCTTAACGTTTTATCATACCATTCACTTTTAGGTATTTCACTGTCTTGTACTTTCCTTACCTTAATATGAATAGGTGTTCCTCTGGATATATAGTAATAGCTTTTTTGCTCTACCAGGTACATACAAATTGATTCAAAATCATTACGGGAATAGAAAAGGCTCCTTATATAGTCCTCCAAATATGCATCCGCAGACATTTCATCGGTTGCTCCAAGCAATGCATTCATTATATTATCATATTTCAGATGGGGTAAAGAAGCTTGGTTTATTTCTTCAAAGTAATCTTCTATGATTTCATTTATCAAAGTTAGTGTATTTTGATTGGAGCCAATAATATTATTAATGGATTCCTTTTCAATAATTCTATAAGACAAAAACGACAGGGAAAAAATAGTGAGTATCAAAATTGCTGAAAAGAGTGCCATCAATTTATTTGCCAGCTTTCTGGTAAATATATTACCTTTCATAAATATAATTCCTTTGCGTCATTATTTATAGAAAGCCTAATAATACTGTGGTTGCGCTAAAACAGTATTATTGTAAAGAAATACATTGGCTTAGTTAAATTATACTATAATTGCTTCCCAAAAAGTCGTTATACGACTTTTTTCTGCAGATAAGCCTGCGGAAGTTACAGCAAGCTATATTTTCAACACACCCCGGTTGCATGGGCGAGCAGCAAACGGAGTTTGCGACCAGCCCCGGTTGCATGGGCGAGCAGCAAACGGAGTTTGCGACCAGCCATTTCAACGAGGCGGGGGTTCATCTAAGCCTCGTTATATCTTACAGTTTTCTATCCTTTTACAGCCCCTGCGGTAACCCCTTTTACTATATTTTTCTGCATGAATATAAAGAATATTATCGACGGTATCACAGCTAAAACGATGGCACTCATTGTGTATTGCCAATCCGTTACATACTGACCTATGAAAGTATATGCCGCAAGTGTCAGGGTTTTGGATTCCTTGGGACCATCCAGAATAATTAGAGGCAGTAGAAAATCGTTCCATATCCACATTACATCAATGACGATGATTGTACTTGTAACGGGCTTTAAAAGAGGGAACATAATCGAAAAAAACATTCTAAGAGTAGATGCCCCATCCACAAGCGCACTTTCGTCCATCTCCTTTGGAATACCTTTTGCAAAGCCGTGATACATAAATACCGCTGCAGGTGCCGCAAACCCCCAGTAAAGCGCTGCAAGTCCATATATGTTATTGGGTAGTCTCATAATATTTACAAATTTGATTAATGTAATCATTATTGTCTGAAATGGAATTAACATGGGTGAAATACTAAATATGTAGAGTATCCAGCTTAACCTAGATTTATTTCTTGAAAGTGTAAAGCCTGCAAGGGAGCTGAAAACGATAATTCCCAGTATAGCAATGGTTGTAACAACAACATTATTGAAAAAAAGCCTTGGGTAATTAATACTTCTCCAGACATAGGTGTAATTTTTGAAATGAAATGAGGATGGAAAGGAAAGGACATTGGTCATTACTTCTTTAAAGCTTTTGATTGAGTTTATCAATACTAAAAATATCGGATATAAAAATATGATTACGAAAACTATCAATACTACTTCTATTACAATCAGCTTCTTTTTATTTTCGCTCATTACATTTCAACCTCCTTCTTCTTGAAGAATGTTACCTGTACCAGGGTAATCAAAAGTATCGCCACAAATAGCACTAAAGCCTTGGCTGTACCATACCCGTATGAATTGTTCTGAAAGGCTTCTTTATATATGTCATAGGTTATACTGGTCGTTGATCCGCCCGGTCCGCCGTTTGTAAGAGATATGATTACATCAAATATCTTTATTGAATTTGTAAGCGCTAAAAACACACAAGTGGTAACAGATGGCATTATAAGTGGAATAGTGACTCTAAAGAATCTTACAACCGTTCCCGCTCCGTCAATAATAGCCGCTTCTATAAGCTGAACGGGTATTGATTGCAATCCTGCAATATAAATGACGATGTAAAATCCTACGGACTGCCATATTGATACAAACAAAACAGACCAGAAGGCCAGCTTTGCATCTCCCAACCAGCTCCACGAGAAGAAACCCAAATTCGTTAGATTTCCCATAGTTTCGAATCCCTGAATGAAAATAAACCTCCATATGAATCCTACAATTACCATGCTAAGAATGTATGGTACAAAAAAACCGGCTCTTAGTATACCGGATGTTTTTAGTTTTTTATCCAGCATTACAGCCAGAAATACTGCCAAGGTGTTTATAGTGACTATAAACAATACTGAAAATTTTAAAGTAAATATTGCTGAATCTTTAAATCCGCCATCCTCTGTAAATAGCAATCTAAAGTTTTCAAGCCCGATAAATTTCGCTGCCCTGCTGATCCCATTCCACTCGGTAAATGAATAGCACATACTCATTATGAACGGAATATACACAACCATTGTAACAAACACTAACACCGGCAACACATATATAATAAAGCCCGGCTTGTTTTTCACTTTACCCATATTTGCCCCTCGCATCTCCATGTTTACACTTATTATCTGATATCTGTTGTATATAAAGAATATATAATCGTGGCATGGTACGGGTAAAAAAGTGTACACTTTATTACGCAAATATTTTTATGTAAATTTATAAATACCTCACCGAAGCCAATTGTGTATTTTGCTTCGTAAAAACGTTTGATTATCAGCCTCAGCGAACGAGCTCACTTCCTTTCTTTGCTAATAAAACATACTGTACACTGTATCATAATAGATTCCAAAACATTATAGTTCTCGATTTTGAATTGTATAATGGATTTTATATGATTAAAAGCCTTATGGTAATAACCATAAGGCTTTCATATAAATCCGGCAACGTCCTACTTTCCCAAGGCGTC
>DAIPML010000099.1:0-11187 GCA_036768735.1 Clostridiales bacterium
GATATGATTTGATCGTCAGTAACTCCTGTGGATTTAAGGTAATCAATGTACAGCTGAAACAGCGTTGATTTCCCGCAACGACGTACCCCTGTTATTACCTTAATTATATTTTTCTCTCTGCTTGCGATTAACTGATCTAAATACTCTTTGCGTCCAATCATGACTATCCCTCTTTTCATAACCATTATACAGTAGTAACAAAGGAAAGTCAATGTTTTTTCTCTGTTTAGAAAATACTTTGGTTTTCGACACACTTTTTTCACAATTGCTTTGTTTTTGTTAATATCCTAACCTTGACAAATTTTGTTGAATTCAGCAAAATGGTCAAACTGACTCTATATCTAAGACTCTATATTTGTTCATTACGAAACATGATGGTCCAAGAATTTCCTGTGGTAAAGTATAAAAAATCCTTAGAATCACTACGATACTAAGGATTGAGTTTCATTGGAGCTGGTGGTCGGAATTGAACCGACAACCGCTGGTTGTTCATAAGATAGCATAATTACTTTTCCTTGTCACCATCATCAGCTCGATATTCATGCGCCGCCGGCTTGTAATCCGTCTTATATTTCTGATATTTCTTGCCGTGGGGATGCGATTCCTCTTGGTCTAAATCATCCATATATTCAATTAGATCTATGCAGATGGCGTCTAAAAAGATTTTTTCAAGATGTTCATATTCGGCGTATCGTCCGAGGCTGGTCATCACAAAAGCATTGCGCACATATCCAGCGCTGGCAGCCAAAAGCTCTTTGTCAAAGTAATAACCGTAATGTTCAACAAAAAAAGTTATTAGCATTACGATAGTTCGCGTGTTTCCTTCTCGGAAGGGATGAGCCTGCCAGAGAGGAGGAAAAAGCCGGGTAATCTGTGCGGTAAAATCTTCTCGGCTTAAGCTGCTCCAGTTTACTTTGTTGATTGCTTTCCATGCCGAATCCAGATCCTTTTTGATATTATCGGAATCAGCATACCATACACTTATTCCAGCTAATAAAGGCTCTCGCTTTTGGATGTTTATAGTCCTGAACTCTCCCGCCCAATCGTATACATCTTCAAACAGAACTTTATGAATTGTCTTTATTCCCTGTGTAGAAAAATCATCAAATCCCTGCTCGTAAAGCAGCATCATGTTGGCTTGTGAGAGTTCTGCTTCGGCAATATCCAATTCTTTTTCGTCATAGATGTTCAGCAAGTTGCGCAAAACAGAGCTGCCTTCATAGAAATACGGATCATTCATAAGTAGCCCCCTTTAGCCCTGTTTATGCTTTGCAATAAGAGCGGCTTTCATTTCTGCGCCTGAAATCTCTCCCCGCGCCCACTTAACTGAGAGTGTTTTGGCTTGAGTCGAGACAGGGACACCTTCTATTTTATTCACAGCGTTTGCAAGCTTTACAGCAGCCCTCCGCTTAGCATGCAATTCTGGAGACATACAATCAACTCCTTTTAAAATATTATACCACAAATCACAGTCAAATTGCGGAATTTTTAAGTTTTGGGTATGCTTTTTATGCACTCAAATCGCTCGAAGTGCTTGTGCTATTTCATTTGTATTTTTAAAGCGTTTAGTTTTGTCGGTGCTTAATCCTTTTTGTATGAAATCCAACAAGGATTCGAGCGTTTTTTTAATATTTGTTCTTCCTGTCATTACGTAATAAATAACTCTGGTTAAGGCGTAAGTTTCTTTAATGCAGGGTAGTTAGAACCTCACGAAGCCTTTGATCAGAATGGAGCGTAGAGAGGTGGCATTCTGATCAAAGAACTTGTGCAAATAATCGCTCTTGAAGTAGTCGAAATTATTCTGGTTAAAGTAGTCCATGGGGTTGAGGATTTTGCGTTCCCGCAGGATTTTTGTCATATATCTCCCGTCAGCAAGACACAAACTCTATCTTCTTTCATAAATTCACAAATAATATTGTAGCTTAAATTATGAAATTTACAGATTAGTATTTATCCAATGTAGGACGACTTATTTTTAATTTCCGTGAGATTTGAGACTTTTTAAGCCCCATTTTGATAAGTTGATTTATTTCAGTATACATACGCCATCCTTCTTCTCTTTTCAAGGTTCGTTCTCCTTTCGGTGTTTTGAAACAATTATACCAAAGGAATTATTACGTTTCATCATTATGACAGTTAAGTGAGTTGAATTGTACGAGCTGTTTTGTAGATGTCCTTTTGCTTTTATGTCTTTTATGAAGTGTGGTTTAATTTCCAGTTCAAAAACTATGGTATTTACAAATACCGGAAAATGTCGTAAAATCTTATTGACCGAAAACTGTCAACTTTATGGTTCTTTCCAGAGTTAGTTGAATTCTTCTTCCTTATGCTGTATAATAGTGTTAAATACGTTATATGAAGAGGTTCTTATGAATGAACTTATTACACTTTTAGATAAGGATTTGAATTACCTCAGTCACGAAATAATAGATGATACTATATATATTTATATAACATCTACTAGAAGTGAGATCCCGTGCCCCTTTTGCGGACATATTTCAACAAAAACGCATAGCACCTATGAAAGAAGTTTTCAAGATTTACCGATACAGGGTAAAAAGGTAAAGATGAATATTAAGAATAGAAAGATGTTCTGTAACAACCCCGAATGTAGCCATAAGACCTTTGCTGAGAGATTTGTTTGGCTGTCCAATAAATCAAAGAAAACCCAGCGCCTTGAAGACGAGATTGTACACGTATCGCTAAATTGCAGTTCTATTGCTGCAACAAGATTCTTAAGAGAAAATACTGTTGCTATTGGTAAAAGTACCATATGCAATCTTTTAAAAAAAAGGAAGACTTCTAATAGATAAAGACGGGATCTTTGCAATATGTATAGATGACTTTGCATTAAAGAAAAGAGAAAAGTATGGGACAGTGATGGTCGATATCCATACACATAAGATTATTGATATGATTGGTTCACGCGAACAGGATAAGGTTATAGAATGGCTGAAATCATATCCCAATATTGAGGTTGTAAGCAGGGATGGTTCTATTACATACCGGAATTCCATTAATGCAGCACACCCAGGTGCCATACAGGTAAGCGATCGGTTTCATTTGTATAAAAATCTTACTGATTATGCTATCAGATATTTGAAAAAGCATTTAAATAAAAACGTTGAGATAGTAATAGATAGCACGGATATGGATGTTCCGATATTAAATGAAATCAGTAAGGCAAATGAAAATAGGAAACTGACATTAGAAGAAAAGTTTAATAAGATACTTTCACTCCAAATTCAAAATAAAAATCAAACTGAAATATGCCGTGAAGTTAATATGGATGTCAGGTGCTATAAAAAACTTATGGCTGCTTCAGAAGCAGAAAGAATAGAAATGTTTTCAGCATCGGCTGCTACAAGACATGAAAATAATGTTCTGAATAAAGCGAGGATAGTAAATGAAGTACGTGCTTTAAAGTGCAAAGGATTATGTAAATCTGCAATTTCGAAAGAGACAGGTCTCTCTCCCCATACAGTTTCAAAATATTTAGATGATAACTTTAATCCTGTACACGCCTCATATGGGATAAAAAAATCAGGAATACTTAATCCGTTTTTCAAAGATATAAATAGCATGCTAAATCAGGGGTTCATGGGATGTAAAATAGAAGAAACAATACGAGAAAAGGGTTATAAGGGTTCTTCTTCTACAATAAGACATTATGTATCTGAATGGAAAAAAAGATTCAAACACAATATGGTAGAAAATGGAGTTGAACAAGGTAAGAAAAAAGTATTTATGAAGAGGAACGACATTTTTAAAACTTTATTCCGCCCTATATCAAATATAAAAAATTTTGAAGAGAATAAATTTCTATGCTTTTGTGAGCAGTATCCTTTCTTTGATAGAATCTTGGAACTGATTAAATTATTCAAGGATATTTTTATACTAAGAAAACCTGAACTATTAAATGAATGGATGGAAAAAGCGAGGAGTACTGGAATAGAAGAAATTATAAGCTTTACCAATGGAATTGAGCGTGATTATGACGCAGTAGTTAATGCTGTGTGTTTGCCCTATAGTAATGGGTTAGCAGAAGGAAGTGTAAATAAAATAAAAGTCATAAAAAGAGTTATGTATGGTCGGTGTAGCTTTGAAACATTAAGAAGCAAAACTATCAAACTTGGAAAAATACGGGGAATCAACTAACTCTGGAAAGAACCAACTTTATTTTATCATTCACACCGTTTTCACGACGCCAACGAACCGGACCAACGGAGCCCTTCCCTTAAGCGGCGCTTGCCGCCCGGTGAGATGGTGTGGCAGCAATGGCCCGTGAGCACGCCCGAAGCGTGAAAACATTGTTATGTGATGGATGGCGTCCCTCAGACAAACCGCCACGGACGGCGGTGCTTTTAATTATCATCAGGTACACTAATAATAGTAATATCTCCATATCCAACAGAAATTTTGTCAGTATTCTTCAAATGATCAATTAAAATAGAACTATAATTATCGATATTCGCTGTATAACTACGATATTGAAATAATATCACTCTATCTATTGAATCGTCTAGTATCCCTGGGTCATCGGATGTTAACATGCCTATTATTTCGCTATTAGAGTTTTTAATAATTATGCTTTTATAGGTTGAATTATTTAGTGATATATCCTCGTCATCGTCCTTACAAAATAAAAAGTAGTATTTTTCTCCTTGTTTTACTTGTTTATCAGTTATAATGTAAATTTCAGCCGCTTTCATAACATTTTTATTGGGGTTTGGTAACTGAATCCTAGCATTTACTGAATGGTATCTATTTTTTGTATATACATGTGGAAGATTTTTTAGTATTTCATATACCTTCTGCGTTGTATCTATACAGAAATTTCTAGTAAACTCATAACTATCATATATCTTGGTTTCTAAATCATTTGATAAATGTGTTGTTATATCGCTTTTTCTTTTTTTATCAAAACCTGGAATATTTGTCTTCAAATCGCCATCATTTAAATAAAGTCTTGAGTCTACGAAAATATTTATCTGGTGCTTTGTTACATTATTATAATCTTCTATAAATTGGTACATAGGATCACCTAAACAATCATCTATCATATCTAAAATTTCATTATAAATATCTTTTTGCCTTAAATGATTTGCCATGTTCTTAATTGATACACAGTTTCTATCCATTGCTTGATTTGCTAGAAGAGTTGTATTTAAAAATTGAGCATAATTGTCAAAAAAGCTATGTAGATAATAAAAGCTACTACTTGCGACCTTGAACAAAGCGATTTCTTCTGAAATATTATTATTAAAATAATCAAAGCTACTTTCAGGAAAATTGGAAACAGAACCTTTCTCCATGAGTTCGCCTTTCCACTGAAAATAAGATTCTTTAATGCCTTTTTTAATATTTCTAAGGGAACATAATTCTAGATGAGCCATTTTCAATTTACCATTGAACTTTCTAGAAATTGTATGCCATCAATAACCATTGCATTAAATAAAACTTTCTTCTGCTCATAATCTAATAATGAAATCGCTTTACCTTACATTCATATAACCTCCTGACACCTTACTATTTTAACTGATAGTTCGCCCACGGATGGGCGAAGACAAAGCGCCATCTTTCACATAACGTCTCGGTTTTACGACGCCGATGAACCGGACCAGCGGAGCTCTGCCCTTTATCGGCGCTTGCCGCCCGGTGAGGCGGTGTGGCAACAATGACCCTTGAGCACGCCCAAAGCGTAAAAGCATTGTTATGTGAAGGATTTTGCTTTTCTAAACTCAGCTAACTCCATTTTTCATTCAAAATTTAACCGATTTTTTAGATTTTCAAATTGTTCTCGCTCTTTTTTCTTTCTTAATGAGGTATCATTTTCTTTTTGAATAGTTTCATAAAGGTACTTTCTATACTTTGCATTACAGCTTGAGACATCTTGTTTTAAATCATTCAAATGATATCGCTCTAATTCCTCTGGAACACAATAAATAATAATATAGTCTCCCTCTACCCACGCCTCTCGCCACATACTGTGTCTTGGAAAACTACGCTCAGCTTTAAAAATATTGCGCCAATCAATTGTTGGGCGAGAAGATAATTTTAAGTAGATATTATATAACAAATTTTTCGGATTAGGTTTAAAGGTCTTCTCATCATCAAGCCCAGTGATTCGAATATCTTCAAAGGCAGTTAGTTCTTGTTCGCTGACTGTCATTTCACTTTTTAGATCTTTTTTAACCATGTCTTTAACAATAGTTTTGTTACATTCTATGTTTATTCCCATTGCCGTAAGTATCTTAGGAAACGTTTGTTCATATTTTTCAGGAGATGTAAAATCAGCATAAAGCTTATCCCTAAGAAAAGGAGGTATCTCAACTTTTTCAAGCAACATAGGTAAAACAACAACCTGCTTCTTCGAAAATTCCTTATGGATAGCTACCTGTAATTCTCTTTGTACCCATTCAGAATTAATTGAATTCTGGGAAAGAACGACTCCAACATAATCATTTTCATCAATTGCTTTTCCTATTTTTGTTGAAAGGGATTCTCCTACTTTAATTTCGGCTTCATCTAACCATACTTTAACACCATATCCCCTTAATCTTTCAGCCAATTCTCTAACAAAGAACTTATCTTTAGAACTGTGACTTAAAAAGATAGAACCCATATAACTCCTCCTAACAATTTACTTTTTATGCCTTCTTAAATCAAAATATTTCACATAACGGCTCGCACTCACGACGGCTTTCAGCCTTAGATAGCTCCTATCTTAGGCTGAAAGCTGTGGGCATGCATACTTCGTGCACTTCTTCAAAGCCCTGCTGCATGGCTGCCCTTTATGTGAGTGCATTGTTAAGTGCTGTTGGTCGCCCCGTGACTCAGAGGCGACCAGGATGGGAGCCCCCTAAACAAATATCTCTTGCAATTATTCAAAATTTATATTCCAAAACAATACCAGCATTTATGTTTTTTATATAGTTTTTAATAATTTCAGAAAACATTATCCATTCATTATTACTGAAATTTGCAGTTTTATCGTTATTGCCCAAAGATAATGTGTGTAAATATAAGGTAGTTTTCTCTTCAATGGACATTTCCCTTTTATTTATGCAATCAAGATATGCTGCTATAAGAAGCTCTGTAATAATAATCTCCCTATCAATATTAGCACTTCTTCTAAAGTCTTCTTCGTAAACTTCATAAGTTCTTAAATCAATATCTTTTATTGCATTATGTATAAGTTTTAATCTTGCACTCATTTGAGTTGATAATTTTTCATGCCTTATTGGAGGAATCCTAGTAATCTTTAAAAAGTCTTTATTACTAATCATTCCTTGCTTAGAATCTTTCAACAACCGTTCGAAATATTGCATTCTGCTAATATTATCATAAATGTCAGGTCTAATAATTTTTAGTATTTTAGTTGCCAAATCATCAACGTCTATTTCATTATTTAATCCGATAGCAAACTTATCAGCTAAAACTAAACTATACTTACTTATTTCCTCTTTGGTAATATTATACCACACTGGTATAATTACCTTTTTATTTAGTAGCATTTCTTTTGTTCTTAAACTTTTATATTCATGATCAGTCCATATCTTCTTAAAAAAATCTTGACTAAATACAACTACCCCATATTTAGAATTCTGAAGTCCTTTTTCAATTGAATCCAACAAAGAATCACCATACTCCAAAGAAAATTCATCATACCATACTTTAGCTTTATATACCTCACTAAGTTGTTTAGCTAATGGCCTTACAATAAGTTCCTTATCTTCTGAAGCATGAGAAATAAACACATCCCACATTACATTACCCCCTCTTTATAAATTTAGTCCTAACTATACAACTTCAAAGGCTACACTATTAAATCCCGCCGTAGGATGCGGCGCCCCTGCGACCAATTGCACTTAACTACTGTCTTCACGCAATAACTTCGTGTATGCAAATGATTTATACGGTTGAAACGAAGTTTGTTGCATGTATGTTATATATATAGTATTATATGGTATCCATGTCGTCAAGTGGATTTTTAATTTGGCATAGCCTATGGCTGCTTACATGCGTATAAATCTCTGTTGTTTTGCTGCTTTGATGGCCCAATAATTCTTGAATATATCGTATATCAACACCGCTCTCAAGCAAATGTGTCGCAAAGGAATGTCTCTTATGGAGAGCTCCCCATAATATTTGACTCTACATAATGTCTCAGCCAGTGTGTGGTGGCATTTTTTATAACACCCGCTTCTTTACATGCTTTATTGAAAATGTTCTGAACAGATCTTACACTAAAATGCATATTATCTTCCTGACCGGGAAACAACCATATTTCTGGTTTGTAAATCGTATAATACTCTCTTAATGCCTTTAAGGTAACCCCTGATAACAGCGTTAACCTGTTTTGCTGTCTCTTTAATTCGTTCAGGCAAGCGTTAGTACACAATCTGTATATCGGGTAGAAAACTTGCTTTTGAATTTGAATTTTTCAATATTGTTGTAAATTGAAACGAGCACTTCCTGGGTCATGTCTAATGCATCCTGCTCATCTCTCATAAAACGGAGGCAAATATTATATACAGTTTTCTGATATTTACATATCAGCTCTTCGAAGGCTTGTCCGTCGCCTTTGAGTATTCTTTTTACTATTGCTTCATCTGTATTGTAAAGTTTTTCTCTGTTCAGAAAAATCTTTAACTTTCGACATATTTTTTTCATAAGCGTCATAAATTTCGCGTTAATATGCTAACTGCTGATAAGCATAGATTAATCTCTTCAAACCTGCAGGTGGCACTTGCAGATTTCATTCGCTTCAAGTTTCATGTCAAAGGATAACAAAATCCTTAGAATCACAACGATACTAAGGATTGAGTTTAATTGGAGCTGGTGGTCGGAATTGAACCGACAACCTGCTCATTACGAATGAGCTGCTCTGCCTTTGAGCCACACCAGCATGTTTTTGAATGAGTTATTAAACATGAGCCATAGTAGAATATTTGTAAGGTTAAATCACCTTTAAGCTATCGCAATTTCTACTGTGTAAAAAAGGTGTATCGTGAAAAATTACTATGCTACTTTGATTACACCCTCAAAAAAAGCGATAAGTTTATTATAACAGCAATTTATAAAAATTCAATACTTTCTGAGTTCAGTATCAGATTACATATCCCAACCTACATATCTCATCCCAGATCAGAATCTATAATGAGTTTTTATCTTCCTCCAAATCAGATTCTTCATCAGATTCCTTATCTTGCTCTGAACTAGGTTCTTCATTGGGTTTCTTATCTTGCCCAAAATCAGACTCCACATCAGATTTCACATCTTGCTCCGAACCAAACTCTACATCAGACCTCACATCTTGCTCCGAACCAAATTCTACATCGGATTTCTTATCGAATTCCATATCATGTTCCGGTTCCATCCTTCCCGGGTGCTTTCGTTTATATCTATAAAGTATAAACAAAATAACTATACTAACAAGCGATATAATCAGCCCCAAATTCATTTTGTCCGGTATGAATATTAATTCAATTTTATGCTCACCTGCTGGTAAATCAAAGCATAAGAAGCCCTCGTCAAGAGCCATTGTCTCTGATCTTTCTCCATCAATTTTAACCTGCCATCCCGGATCAAAGGGTATAGTCATAACCATAATGCTGTCCTTTTCAGCATTCGCAAAGCCTGAAATGCGATTGTCAGAGAAGCTCGAAACTTCCATTGAATTCTCTTTTATTAGTCCGATTGCTTCTACAAGCTTCGCTTGATCCACAGTGTATGACAAAAGCTTAAAGTTTCCCGTTTGAGGAGCTGAATCCTTAAAGGTAAGCTCAAACTGAATTTTATCACCCAATTCGCAGAAACCAACGTTTGCCAAGGTAGAGCGCCTTGCATTAAAATCAACTTTTTTGTCATTCACCATAACAAACCCGTTATCCACGCTATCTCCCGATATATCAAGGTAAAGGTATACATACCCCGACTTTTCAATATCAATATTAACCTTCGCTGTAGCCTTTGAGCTTGGATTGCCTTTCTTATAGCTGTAATAATTTGTACCTGTGCTGCTAAAAGTAAGGTTTGAGCCCTCTTCCTGAGCTTGCTTTAGTGGCGTTAAAATGTCTGAAACACCACATATTCTATTTACAAGCGTATTCTGAGTATTAAACGGATTCCCGCTATAGCTCTTCCAATCTACAATATCAGCTGGTGCGATGAACCCCGGGGGCAGAGCAAACGGGTTTTCATAAGTCTTTATTTCATCGGTGGTGCCCACAAGGTTGTAAAGTTTTTCATCAACCGCATCATCACGCTTTATAATATATTTTATACCCAAAAGGGAATCTAAAAGGATTGTTGAGCCTTCGTATTTGTAGCTGTTTATGCTGTTACTGTGAAAACCAAGGTTCTCCATTAGCCAAACCGGCTTCTCAGGAATGGTTGATGAGAATATAGAGAGTCCCCTATAATTATATAAAAAAGGATCATTGGTTGTTTTTGCAGGGAAAACCTCCGCTCTGTAAAAGCTCTCATCAGCCTTTTCAAGCTCTTTAAGCTGTTTTCTTATATCACTAACCTCTCTGCCGCTGGAATAGCCCTCCCGTACTGAATAGTATTCCGTACTGTCTATTACGCCGATAGTAACAATTGTGTTAAGCAAAATTTCAATGCTTACGATAATCAAAAATACAAATGGCTTTTTAGCAGCTTTTACGAAGCCTTGCTTATGTCTGTCAACAGTCAAACATGCAGCGTAAATTGCAATGAATACAATACTCACATACAAAATATAGTGCTCTGGTGGCTCCTTTATAAGCTTTTGCGAGAGTATTACAATTCCGGCAGCTATTATGGAGATAATCCCTATGTTTATTCCTTCGAATTCGTGAAGCCTTGTAAAAGCAGTGTATGCCAGCGTAAGAACTATAAAAACATATAAAAACGAATAACGGTATGGAAGTTGATTAGGGAAATGCCCGCCATGCCAAAGAAAATTAAGAGTGTCCGTGTTAAAGCTTATGAACAAAACAATCAGGATTGACAAATACAAAAACTTTTCCTTTAAATTTATGCTTTTGCTGAAAAAATAAAGCGGGATAAGAATTAATACTGCAATTCCGCAATACAAATTAGGCATGCCTTCTCTTATTGCAGGTGAAACTATAACAAAGTGACGACTTAGATAGTCAAACATATCAAAATACTGCTTAAATGTTGATGGTAGTGCTT